>CAMGGF010000124.1 GCA_946055445.1 uncultured Ruminococcus sp.
TTTTTGAAATCAACGAGGCGATTGCCGAACTTTTGAAAAGCGGCAATATTGACCGTGACATTAAAGACGGCGAAGAAATTTTAACCGTAACCGAGCGCGGCAGAAATTCGGCAGAGTTGTTGGAAACCACCTTGCCGAAAACCGTGCGGGAAAAGGCGGTCAATGCCGCCATTAAGTTTTTCACCTTGGCGCAAAACAAGCGCGAAAACAAAATTGTAACGGAAAAACTCGCAGACGGCGGTTACAATGTCACCTTTATTTTGGGCGACGAGGGCGACGAACTGATGCGCTTGACCGTATTTGTGGCGGATGGTTTGCAGTTGGAAATTGTCAAAAACAATTTTTTGGAAGACCCTGTAAAACTGTATTCGAGCATTATCACCGCCCTGACAATTTAACAAAACAAAAACCGCCCGCACAGTAACACGCTGTGCGGGCGGTTTTTTGCCCGAAAAAGGCAAAAAAATAGCCCCCCTATTGGGGAACTACTTTCCAAAGTGTCGGCATCGACCTATTTTCCCGGGCCGCTTCCAGCCAAGTATTTTCGGCACGAATGAGCTTAACTACCGTGTTCGGAATGGGAACGGGTGGACCCTCATCGTCATAAACACCGACTTTTGAGAAACTGTGTTTTGCACATATCTCTCAAGTGCGAGATAGAGTATAGCACAGGTTCTCAAAAAATGCAAGCGTTTTTTGCAAAAAAGTTTAAAATTTTTTTAAAAAACTTTTGAAACCGCGAAATTCTACGGATTTATTCCGAAATCAGCACTTTTTCCACCGCGCCGACATACATTCTGTGGAAATCTTTTAAGGCGTAAGTATCCATAATAGAACTGTCAAGAAATCCTGCGGGGTCTAAATCCTGAAATGCGATTTTTTTGCAGACCAAAACGGTTTTTGCCTGCTCGAAAGTCACGCCGCCGAACGCGTCGGCAGGTACGAGCCCCGTTTCTTTGCATTTGTCAATCTCTCTGCCGGATTTCGCACCGCAAACGCCGAGCGCTTTTTTCTGTGCACCGCCGAAGAAACTTAAAGTGAAACGGTCATATTTTTCCATAAATTCATAGGTGTAGCGCTGCGGACGCACAAACACAAACACCACATCGCGCCCCCACAGTTCGCCAACCCCGCCCCAACTGACGGTCATCGTGTTAAAATCGTCCTTTTCGCCCGCGGTGAGCAGTGCCCAATCGTCTGCAATCATTTTCACAGGGGATTCTTTCAGTTCTCGCATTGTACTTTCACGAAACATACTGTCACTCCTATTCAGAAATTCTTGTATTATCATAATACGAAACCTACGGAAAATCAATGCCGGAAATTTCAGTTTCCTATAAAATTGACGAAGCACCGACAGAATTGCCGGTGCTCCACTTTTTATATGATAAATATCCTTTCTGCGCAGGTGCAAAGGCCTTTACACCCCGCTTGCGGTAACTTGTTAGTTCCCGTAGCCGTATGCGCCGAACGGATTGTAATAACTGTTTTGCGTTACGGTTTCCGTTGTGCCTTTATCCTCAACCAACTTGACCTTCACTTCAAATTCCGAAATTGTATAATTGTTTTTGGTGTCTACGCGGCAAACGGTTAAGGTAATTTCATCCCCGACGGAAGAATCCTCAATCAAATCGGCAAGCACATTCGTGCTTTCGAGGTCTTGCCCGTTGACTTTTGTAATCATATCGCCGGCTTTTACATCGGTGTTGCACAAGTCGCTGTCGGAATTGACAGACTGAATGACCACCGTACCCGAGGGTAAATGATTTGCGCCCACAATCATACTATACATCTGATTGGAAGATGCCGGGAAATACTGAATGCCCAACTTTGCGCGGTTTGAAACATAGCCGTTTTTCACAATTTCATCGAAAACCTCTTTGACGGTTACACTCGGCACGGCAAAGCCCATACCCTCATAACTTGTGCTTGCGATTTTCGAAGAATTGATACCGACAATCTGCCCGTATGCATTGACAAGCGCACCCCCGGAGTTACCGGGGTTAATCGCCGCCGTATGCTGTATGCAAAGCATTTCGTAACCGATTTCGCTGTTTACGGGGCGTGAAATTGCCGAAATCATACCGTTTGTAAACGAACCTGCAAACGCCACACCGCCGGGATTGCCGATGGCATAGATGGTTTCACCGACGGAAAGGCTGTCGGAATCGCCGAGTTCTGCCGCGGTAAGACCCGTTGCGCGAATACGCAACACGCCGATGTCGGTTCTCGAATCGCACCCGACCACGGTTGCATCGTACTGCGTTTCATCAAACAACTGCACTTTTACCGTACCGCCGTCGTTAATCACATGGGCGCAGGTCACAATATAGGTATAATCCCCGGTAGAATCCTCGCCGATAATCACGCCGGAGCCCTCGCCCGCAAGCGCGGTATTGCTGTACGCGTTACTGCTGTAAACCAAAATACCGACCGAACTTTCTTTTACCTTTTCATACACGCCTTTGGCGGTCAATTCTCCGCCGGCGGTGGTGTTGGATGCCGTCGGGGAATTTTGAATGGTTGCGGACGGCACTTGTCCGTCAGGTATTTTTTGTGACGCATTACCGTCTTTGGAAAGTGCAATCGCCGCAACAATTACCGCGCCGATTAAAGCCAAACAAATGACGGCGTAGAAAACAGCCATTCCTTTTTTCTTGTGTTTGGAACGGTTCGGGTTCAGCGGCTTTTTGTCTCTTTGCGGTTGCGGCGCGCCGTAATACAAATAATTCGGATTTGCGCCGTTTTGGTTCGCGGTGCCGTTGCCGTAATAGCCGTTTGTAAAGGACGGCTGTTGCGGATTTTGTGTAAATCCCGTCGGCTCCGTATAGGGATAGCCGACATTCGGCTGTGCGCCGTTCGCGGTATTTTGCGCCGCGCCGGTATCAGACTGTTGTCTTTCAAATTCTTCGCTCATTCAGGAATGCCTCCGTACTTGTTTCTGCACTCTATCATAATCATGACTTATTAACCGAATATTAACGGTGCTTAAAGTTTTTGAGAAAATTTGTGAATAAATTATACCTGCGCGTTCGGCTGTTCGTTCGGAATGGTAAAGGAAAATTCCACAAACACATTGCCGTCACTGTGCGCCCCAATGGTGCCGCCGTGCATTTCAATAATCGTCTTACAAATATATAAGCCCAACCCCGCGCCTTTGGTATCGTAACTGCGGGATTTGTCTACCTTGTAAAAACGCTCAAATATCCGCGACAGTTCCTCCGAAGAAATGCCGGAAGTGCCCGTGTTGCGAATGGCGACGGCGGTTTCGGTTGCCGTTTGCTGTACGCTGACAAAAATCACGCCGTTTTCGGTGAATTTTACGGCATTGTCCACCAAATTGTAAATCACTTGATGTAACATATCGCGGTCCGCGCAAATCACCGTCGGCGAAAGCGCGTCAAGCCCTTGAATGTCGATATGCTTCTTTTCAATCAACTGCTCAAAATTGAGCATCGTGTCAAAAATTTCCTGACACAGGTCAAACGGTTTCGGTTGCAAACGCAATTCGCCCGCTTCGATTTTCGACATATTCAGCATTGCCGTTACGAGCCGCGATAACCGCTTGGTTTCGCCGGAAACGATTTCCAAATAGTGTTTTTCCTTTTCCGGCGGAATAGTACCGTCCAAAATACCGTCGATAAAGCCACCGATGGTGGTCATCGGGGTTTTCAATTCGTGCGAAACATTGGCGACGAAATTACGGCGGGAACTTTCCTGCGTGGCAAGCGAACTCGCCATACGGTTAAACGCCGTTGTCAATTCTGCCAATTCGTCACTGCCGCTGACCGCCACGCGCGGGCTGAAATCCCCTGTCGCATAGGCTTTTGTGGCTTTCGACATTTCTTTTAAGGGACGGATTAAACTGACCGTAAACAAATAAATGATGATAAAACCGATTGCGAGCGCCATTAAAGACGCAAACAAAAACATACGAATGACATCGAGCACATACCCCCTGAAATTCATACTAATCGGCTCTGCGGCAAAAACATATCCCGCAATTTGCCCGCTGACGCGCACAGGCTCTGCCGCGACCAAATGGGTATCGTCAAACATACCGCTCAATGTGCCGCGTTCGTAAAATCCGCCTTTCACCGCTTTTTCCAAAATATCTTGCGGGATTTGATAGTTGCTGTGTATCGTACACTGCCCACCCTCGGCAACCTCGTAGCCGTTTGACAAAAGTTCTTTGCACAAAATCACCTTGCCGTTCGGGTCGCACATAAACACATCGGCGTCAATCGCTTCGGAAACCGTGGTCAAATTGTTACAGATAAACACCACAGAGCCCTGCGGATTGTCCCGCAACCAAGAGGAAAGCACCTCCGCCGTAGAAGAAGCGACGCTTTTGGCATTTTCTTTGAGCAAAACGTTTTTTTGACTGCTCCAATAATTGATGACAAACACGCCGAGCGTCAGACCCAAAACCAAAAAGCAAGTAAATACCATCATACTGAATACGGTAAAATACTTGACAAACAGCGACTGGTGGCTGAATTTGTGCGCCGCGCGCTTTGCCAGCGTTTTCAGTTTGTTTTCTCGCATAACGGCGCCTTAATCCTTTGTTTCAAATTTGTAGCCAACGCCCCAAACGGTTTTCAGTTCCCATTTTTCGGAAACGCCCTCTAATTTTTCGCGCAACCGCTTCACATGCACATCGACCGTGCGCGAATCGCCGTAGTAATCAAAACCCCAAACCTCATCAAGCAGTTGGTCGCGCGTGAACACACGGTTCGGGTTCGAGGCAAGATGATAAATGAGTTCCAGTTCTTTCGGCGGGGTGTCTACGGGAACGCCCTTGACCTTCATTTCGTAATTTGTCAAATTGACCGAAAGGTTCTCAAAATTGAGCCTGCCCACGATCTGGAGCCGGGCCTGTACCGCAACATCACCGGGAACCAGG
>CAMGGF010000125.1 GCA_946055445.1 uncultured Ruminococcus sp.
ACATATCGACGGTTTCCACGCTGTCCGAAATCTTTTTCGCCAGTTTGTATTCAAATTCATGGAACAAACCGGTGGAAGGACCGCAGGTATTTAACAGGTCGATAACCTGCTCACGCACAACCTTCGGGTTGGAGCCGAGCACGGTCGGGCCGCCTGCCTGCAAAAAGTCAAAGTATTTGTTGCCGTCAACATCATAAAGATATGCGCCGTCCGCCTTGGTGAAAACCAACGGGAAGGGATAGTTGAACGCGAGGTTGTGCTGCACGCCGCCGGGAATGACTTCACGCGCCTCGGAAATCATTTCTTTGGATTTCGCACACTTTTTCTCATAGTATTCGTCTTCATACTTTTTCAGCACATCGGGCTTGATTGTGTAAATCGGTTTGGCGATTAACTCATCAAGTTGTCTGTTGATGGCTGCAGCGTCATGGTATTCCGCAATTGCAAATCTGGTATCCATTAAAAATCCTCCGATTTCTCAGGCGTGGCTTTCCCCGCCCGTATTTTTTTGCAACACACCGTTTCGGTGAATTGCCGTTCACTTGCATTATACCACAAAAATACCCGATGTCAACGCTTTTTTTCGTGAAATGTGCAAATGAAACGCGAAAATTTTTCGAAATAGATAATTTCTAACTACAATTGCCGAAATTGTCGAAATTATAGTTAAAATCTATCTACATTGACGGATTGAAAAGCCAATCGCCCGCCGACTGCGCACGGCGGCAAAAATCCGCCCCGTTTGTGCCGAAAAATACGAAAAAAGTATAACTTTCCCGAAAATTTATCTTGAACAACGCGCGCGGTTTATGGTATTATAAAGCGTATAGTATTTGCAAAAAGGGGGCTTGCCGCAAATGGATTTGCAAAAACATCACAAACCGACTTTTGACAACATCTCCGAAGAAAAGCGGCAACGCATTATCGGTGCCGCTACAAGCGAGTTTGCCGCAAAGGGGTTTGACAATGCAAATATGAACGCCATTGCCAAAAAAGCGGATGTCAGCGTCGGCTCGCTTTACAAATATTTCGAAAACAAACAGGACCTGTTTTTGACCGTCATTCAGTACAGCATCAAAAGTATGGAAGAACTGTTGAGTGTGCTTGCCGTCAGCAATGAGGATATTCTGGTGAAAGTTGAGCGCATTATCCGCGAAATTCAGCGTTCGTCCAAAGAAAACACAACGCTGATGAAACTGTATAACGGTATGACCGCCGAAAGTAATCCGCGCTTTGCTTCGCAGTTTGCGTATGAAATGGAAGCGCTGACCGCCTCGATTTATCGCCGCGCGATTGAAGAGGGGCAGAAAAACGGCGAAATCCGCACCGACATTGACGCGGCGTTCGCGGCATTTTTGTTAGATAATATTTTTATGTCTTTGCAATTTTCTTATGCGTGTGACTATTACAAAGAACGCTTTCGCATTTATGCAGGCAACACCGTCACCGAACGCGACGATTTTGTGGTCGAGCAATGCTTGAAGTTTGTAAAAAGCGCACTCAAAAAAGGGTAATGCATCTCTTAGGAGGTAAAAAATATGGTAAATCCGATTTACACGATTGCCTACGACATCGGCACAACGGGCGTAAAAACCTGTCTGTTCTCTGTCACCGACAAAATTGAACTGCTTGCGTCTGCAAGCGAAGGGTACAACCTGTATGTTTTGCCGGGCGGGGGCGCGGAGCAGGACCCCGATGAATGGTGGGACGCGATGATTAAAAGCACCAAGACCGTCATGAAAAAGGTCAAGGTGGACAAAAAAGACATTTCGGGCATTTCGTTCTGCTCGCAAATGCAAGGTCTTGTGCTTGTGGACAAAGACGGAAACGCTGTGCGCCGCGCAATGAGTTATATGGACCAGCGCGCGCGTGACGAATTGAAAAAAGGTATCGCTTACGGGCCGCAGATTGCCGGTGCCAATGTGCCGAAGTTGTTAAAGGCACTGCAAATCACGGGTGCGGTGGCTTGCTCCGTGAAAGACCCTGTTTGGAAATACAAATGGGTGGAGGCAAACGAGCCGGAACTCTTTGCCAAAGTACATAAATGGCTCGATGTAAAAGAATACCTCATTTGCCGTATGACCGGCGAATTTATTATGACGCCCGACTCCGCATTCGGCACACTGCTCTATGACATTCGCAAAGGCAAAGAGGGTTGGAGCAGTGCGATTTGCAATATGTACGGCGTGCAGGAAAAACACCTTGCCAAAATTGTCCGCTGTACCGACCGTGTCGGGAAACTCCGCAAACAGCAGGCGGCGGAATTGGGGCTTGAAGAAGGCACGGCCGTATTCGGCGGCGGCGGTGACGCGTCGTTAATCGGCGTAGGCGCAGGCGCAGTTGGTTTAGGCGACACACATATTTATTCGGGCACTTCGGGCTGGGTTTCCACCGTGGTGGATAAGAGCGTTGTGGACGCAGGCGCGATGATTGCCGCGATTGTCGGCGCGCGTGACGGCTATTTCAACTATTTTGCAGAGTTGGAAACCGCCGCAAAATGCGTGGAATGGGTCAAAGACCATTTGGCGCTCGATGAAATCGATGTGTATCTTGACAAGAGCCACGATTTAAAACATCACCATGCGGACAGAGAGGTTGTTTACACCAATCTGTACGATTATATGATGGCGGTTGTGGACACCGTTCCCGCAGGTGCGGGCGGCGTGGTGTTTACCCCGTGGCTGCACGGCAACCGTTGTCCGTTTGAGGACCCGAATGCGCGCGGTATGTTCTTTAACATCAGTCTCGAAACCGGCAAATCCGAAATGATTCGCGCCGTGGTGGAGGGTGTTTGCTTCCACTTGCGCTGGATGCTGGAAACGCAGGAAAAGAAAATCAAAACTTCCGATACGATTCGGTTTGTCGGCGGCGGCGCACTGAACGACACCACCTGCCAAATCTTGGCGGACTGCACCGGCAAAGTGATTGAAACCGTGGACAGCCCGCAGAATATCGGCTCTGTCGGCGCGGCGGCAACCATTGCGGTCGGCGTGGGCTTAATTCGCGATTTGGGCGATGTGAAATCGTTGATTCCCGCGGCAAAAACCTTCTACCCCAACAAGGCAAACAAAGCGGTTTATGACCGCAACTTCCGCGTTTATAAAAATCTGTATAAAGCAAACAAAGACAACTTTGCCATACTCAACGGCGAGGATTGATTTCGAGGCACAGATGTGCTATACTGTATATATACGAGGCAGTTTTCTCGAAAGGATTTGAACAAATATGAAAAAGCAGGTTCTTGCAATCATGCTTGCAACGCTTCTGATTTTAATGACTTTTGCGGCTTGCGGCAAAAAATATTTGGTGTATACTGACCAAGACGGTGTAGAGCACCCCGTTTTGACCGATGCCGAGGGCAACACAATGGTCAATTCATTCGGGCAAATCGTGATCGGCGTGACCGACAGCCGCGGGCATCTTGTGACCGACGAAAACGGTGAAAACGAAACCCGCGCGATTGTGTTCCCGTCCTCTATTTCCGGCAAAAATGTCTATGAAACCCCGAATTTCAAGTGGGAAGTGCCCGAAAAAATTTGGTATTTTGACGGCAACAAACTGCTGAAAAAGGATTCCGCGGTTTATGCGGATATCTCCATCGCTTCCGACTATGAAACATTGGCGGAATTAGAGGAGGCAATGGACAAGCAAATTGACGCAATCGTTTCGCAGTCAAACGGGCAGATAACTTCCGAAAAGTCCGAAGGGGCAATCGAAGCGGGCCCGCGCGTGTTGCAGTACAAGTATACAATCAATGACCAAGACGGCAATTTACATGAACAGCGGTCGGACATCTTTTTTGCCACCGCCGACGGCACAATTTACCGTTTGCTGTTTGTTCTGCCCGCCGCCGAAGCGGACAGCGTTTCCTATACGGACATGGTCAATATGATTAAATTCCGCTGATTTCGTTTTGAAGATAACCTGAGCCACCCTCGACAATGCGTCGAGGGTGGCTTTTTTTGCGTTCGCTTTGTCGAATGCTTTTGAAAAATCTATGAAAAATATAGTTGCTATTTTTATGCATATATGCTACAATTTTTGTATACTTGCTGAAAAAATTATATGTTTTTCATATAGA
Organism: uncultured Ruminococcus sp.; assembly: GCA_946055445.1. Lineage (GTDB taxonomy): Bacteria > Bacillota > Clostridia > Oscillospirales > Acutalibacteraceae > Fimenecus. The sequence goes on from CAMGGF010000125.1 coordinate 4,082, forward strand.
TACGGCAGGAATTGAGTTTAGGAGGCTCTTTTATGAAAGCTTACAGCGCAAATAACATTCGAAATATCGCGGTTGTCGGGCACGGCGGCAAAGGCAAAACAACGCTTTGCGAAGCGATGCTGTATACGGCGGGTGCAACCGACCGTCTCGGTCGCGTGGCAGACGGCAACACCGTTTTGGATTTTGACGCGGAAGAAAAACGCCGCAAATCTTCGGTTTCCTCCGCAATGGCGGCGATTGAATGGGACAATACCAAATTAAATATCATTGACGGCCCCGGTTTGTTTGACTTCGCCGGCGGCGCGGCAGAGGCTGTGCGCGCGGCGGAAGCGGTGCTGATTGTCACTTCGGCAGGCTCGGGTGTAGATGTCGGCACGGAAAAAGCGTTTGAAGCCGCCGAAAAATGCGGTGCGGCGAAATTCTTTGCCATCACAAAAACCGACTCCGACCACAGAAGTTTCTATAAAACCTTTGACGCGCTCAAAGAAGTCTACGGCAACAAACTTTGCCCGACGATTATTCCCTATATGGAGGGGAACCTTGTCAAATGCTATGTCAACCTGATGACGGGCATGGCGTATGCGTACACCGACGGTAAAGCGCAAAAAGTCGATATGCCCGACGACCCCGTCATTGCGGAGATGACCGCGGCGTTTATGGAGGCGGTTGCCACCACCGATGACGCGTTGATGGAAAAATTCTTTGAGGGCGAAGCCTTTACCAAAGAGGAAATCTTAAAGGGGCTTTGCATCGGCATTTTTGACGGCTCGATTTATCCCGTTTACGCGGTTTCGGGCTTGACCGGTGCCGCAGT
>CAMGGF010000126.1 GCA_946055445.1 uncultured Ruminococcus sp.
GCAATCAGCGGGTGGTGCGTCATCATCAGCATAAACTGATTGTTTTTCTTCGCGTCCGCAACCTGCTCGCAAAGCCAGTTGTAACAATCGTCGGAAATGCCGCTTTTGCCCGTCAAATTGCGGTCATCGTTAATGGCGAACAGGCGGTAGCCCTCCTGCAACTGCACCACATAGGACATACTGTCGCGGTGTACGGAAAGTGCCTCGTCAGGCCCGAATTCGCGGTACATATCGTACAGTTCCTCGCGCTTTGCCGCGGGGATTTTCACTCTTTCGTCGCCGACATAGGCATTCGTCTGCCCGTCATCCTGATAATCGTGCGTGGCGGTAATCACATACACGCGCTTGCCCGCCGCCTTTAAATCACGGAGCATTTCAATAAATTCACGGTGCGAATCATACTCACCGTTGCTGGTGGTATCGCCCGAAATTAAAACGATATCGGTGCGTTTATCCGCCTTGATTTGACGGAATGCCGCGTCCAAAAGTTCTGCGGAATACTTTAAAAGCATTTGACTTTTGGTATTCGCCGCTTCGTAGGCTTTGCCTTCGGTGCCCGTGGATTTTGCATAGTAGTGCGTGTCTGTTATGACGGTGACCGTCAGCGGTGCTTTTGCCATATCAATCTCTCGCTTTCGTCGCAATTTCTTCCTGCAAACGGGCAAGTAAAGACGAAAGTTCCATAGAGCCGATGTCTCCCTCGCCGCGGCGGCTGACGGAAACCGAACCGTTCTCGACCTCTTTGTCGCCGACAATCAGCCAATACGGTAATCTCTGCAAACGGGATTCGCGGATTTTGTAGCCGATTTTTTCACTGCGGTCATCCACCGTTACGCGCAAGCCTGCGCTTTCCAGTTGCTTTTTGATTTCGTATGCTCTGTCGTGATGACGGTCTGCAATCGGCAGAATGCGCACTTGCTCGGGCGCGAGCCACAGCGGGAATGCGCCTGCATATTTTTCAATCAGCAGCGCGAGCGTGCGCTCATAGCAACCGATAGAAGTACGGTGAATGATATAGGGATTTTTCTTGGTACCGTCTTTGTCGGTGTATTCCATACCGAATTTCTCGGCAAGCATTTGGTCGATTTGAATGGTAATAAGCGTATCCTCTTTCCCGTGGACATTCTTTATTTGAATGTCGAGTTTCGGACCGTAGAACGCTGCTTCGCCGATACCGATTTTGTAGGTAAGCCCCAAATCGTCCAAAATGGTTTGCATCACGCCTTGCGCTTCGTCCCACTGTTCGGGCGTACCGATATACTTTTCGCGGTCATTCGGGTCCCATTGTGAGAAACGGTAAGAAACATCTTCATAAAGCCCCAAGGTTTTCAGCATATAGTTTGCCAATTCCAAACAGCCGCGGAACTCGTCCTCCAACTGCTCGGGCGTGCACATTAAATGCCCCTCGGAAATCGTGAACTGCCGCACACGGATAAGCCCGTGCATTTCGCCCGACGCCTCATTACGGAACAGCGTAGAAGTTTCGTTGTAGCGAAGCGGCAAATCGCGGTAGGAACGCGGTTTGTTGAGATAGGCTTGATATTGGAACGGGCAGGTCATCGGGCGCAGAGCAAAGACCTCTTTGTCCTTTTCTTCGTCACCCAATACGAACATACCGTCCTGATAATGATCCCAATGCCCCGACAGTTTGTAAAGGTCGCTTTTCGCCATAAACGGCGTTTTCGTCAGCAACCAGCCGCGTTTTTGTTCTTCATCCTCCACCCAGCGCTGTAAGATTTGGATAATTCTTGCGCCTTTCGGAAGCAGTATCGGCAAGCCCTGCCCGATTAAATCGCTTGTCGTAAACAGTTCCAATTCGCGGCCGAGTTTGTTGTGGTCACGCTTTTTGGCCTCCTCCACCTGCGCAAGGTATGCCTCCAATTCCGATGCTTTCGGGAAGGCGGTTGCGTAAATGCGCTGGAGCATTTTGTTCTTTTCGTCGCCGCGCCAATATGCGCCCGTGCAGGAGGTCAGTTTAAACGCCTTGACCGCACCTGTACGCAACAAATGCGGGCCCGCGCAAAGTTCGGTAAATTCACCCTGTTTGTAGAATGAAATCGGCTCTCCCTTGTCTGCGTGTTCGGCAATTAACTCCACTTTGTAGGTTTCGCCTTTTTCCGCCATCAGCGCGGTTGCCTCGGCAGGTGACAGTTCGAATTTTTCCAGTTCCAAATCCTCTTTGACGATTTTTTTCATTTCCGCTTCAATTTTTTCGAGGATTTCGGGCGTGAATGCGACTTCGGAGTCGAAATCATAATAAAAACCGTTGTCGACCGCCGGACCGATGGCAAGTTTCGCATCGGGATACAGGCGTTTGACCGCCTGCGCCAAAATATGCGACGCGGTATGACGGAAGGTGCGTTTGCCGTCCTCGTCGTCAAAAGTCAAAATTTCGAGCGCACAGTTTTCGGTAAGTTCGGTGCGCAAATCGCAGACTTCGCCGTTCACGCGCGCGACGCAAGCGGACTTGTAAAGCCCCATACCGATGTCTTTGGCGACATCTGCCGCCGTGACAGGCGCGTCATAGGTTTTGACGGTGCCGCCTTTCAATGCAATTTCAATCATAGTAAACGCCTCCTGTATTTTTCATGTAAAATCAAAAAATAAAAAGCACTTCACCCCGAAAAAGGGATGAAATGCTCACATTCCACGGTTCCACCCAAATTGACACTCCGCACTCGGAATGCCCGCTTGTTTTGCCTTAACGCGGCAACGGCGGCGCGCCTTATTTCGGCGCACACTCGGGAGTGGTCTCCGGCTTGCGGGCTTTGCGCGCACTTTCAGCCGATGATGCACACTCTCTTTGAAGCCGATAAGAAGCCTTCGTTCTCCGTCAACGATTTCATTTTTTCGATTTGTTTTATTGTACCCCCAAACCGCCCGAAAAGTCAACCATTATTTTTCTGCGGGGCGGGGATTGGCTTTTTTGACATTTTGTGCTATACTGATTTGTATTCTTTTGAATTTTGCAAATCAGGAGTTTGTGTATGAAGACTTCAAAACTAATATTTCGACTGTTTTGCGCCGCTTTGGCGTTTGTGTTTTTGCTTTCGGGCTGTGCATTGCAAGGTGAAGTACGAAAAGCAAAAGTCGGGGAACAAATATCGGTCGGCGCGGAATTTACCGACCGAAAATATCATGCCGCCGACCAAAGCAATTTGGTATATGTGGCAAAATCGGGCTTGATTGAACTGTATTTTGACAGCGTCACTTACGGTGTTGCGGTAAAAGAAACGAATACGGGTAAAATCTGGCAATCTATGCCCGATGCCGTATCGGCGGAAAATCCCGCACAGACCGCCGCCGTCACCGTCACGGTGTCCAACGGCAATACACAGTACACCCTCAATTCGCAGGACAACGCCGTGGCGTTCTCCACCGCATCTTTTCACCCGACGGAAAACGGCGGCTTGCAAGTCACCTATGATATGGCGCCCGACAAGGAGACTGCCGAATGTGCGTTTGACGCGGTGCCCGAGGGTGCGTTGTATATTTCGGTTACGGTTTCCTACACTTTGGAGGACGGTGCATTGCGCGCCAAAGTAAACTGCGGAAACATTTTGTTAAGCGCCGGCTATACGCTGGAAACGCTGACTTTGCTTGACTATTTCGGTGCAACCGATACCGCCGCCGAAAACGATTACATATTTGTGCCGGACGGTTGCGGCGCCATTCAGACAGCCGTTGCTGCACTTGCAGACGGTTACGAAAGCCGTGTGTTTGTGCCGTACGGCGATGACCCCGCACGCGGCGAACAGGTAAAAACCGATGAAAACGGTACGGTTCTGCGGTCCGCTTCCCTTCTCGCCGCTTACGGCGTCAAAAGCGGAAATGCAGCATTTTTGGCGCTGATTGAAAGCGGCGACGCAATCTGTGAAATTCGTTCCTATGCCTGTAAAGGCGAGGGCACTTACAACCGCGTCGGGCCGACCTTTTTGGTTACACAAACCGCGCTGTCGGGCAAAACGCTGTACGCGGGTGCAACATATACAGGGGAACTTTCGGTTTGTTACCGCTTTTTGACGGACAAAAACGCAAGTTACGCGGGTATGGCGTCTGCCTGCCGCGAACTGCTCATTCGCAACGGCACGCTTTCGACCAAAAGCGTTACGCCGACAGAGTATTTGCCGTTTGTGCTGACGGTGCAAAGTGCCGTTGCCAAAAACAACAGCGGCGACGAAAAAGTGCTGACCGATTACAGCCAAACCTTGGAACTTTTAAAATTGATGAAAGCCAAAAGCATTAACAATGTCTTTTTGCGCTGTAACGGCGCGCTGGACGGTGCAAGCACGCAAAGTGAATTGCAAACCTGTGCGCCTCTGCACGCGCTCGGTAGTCAAAAGGACTTTGACGCGTTGGCACAATATATGGATACACAGCAGTTTACGCTGTACTTGAACACGGATATTGTTTCCCGCCGCCAAAAGCACGACAGCGGCAAAACCGCCCGCAATTTGTTCGGGGACGAAATTACCGTAGCCGTAGAAAATCCGTTTTCCGAGGCGGTGGGCAAAGAAACCTATTCGCGCACACTGCTTGCACTTGCCGCGCTGGACAAAAATGTCAACCAGTTTGTCGATTCCTTGGACGGTTACGCATTCGGCGGGTACTGCATTGACGATGCCGGCAGTCTGCTGTATTCCGATTACCGCGACAGTGCCCAAAGCCGCGTACACGCGCAAAATCTTTTGGCGGCGCAAGCCACCACACTTTCCGCAGGGCATAAACTGATGGTGGACACGGGCAATATGTATATGCTGAAAAATGCCGACGCGGTCACCGATTTGCCGAGCACCGCTGCCTACCCCGAAAGCGACACCTACACCGCCGTGCCGTTTGTGCAAATGGTATTGC
>CAMGGF010000127.1 GCA_946055445.1 uncultured Ruminococcus sp.
AGGTCGGCTTTGATACCGTAGTAGTGGTCGGAGCCCTGCAAATCCAAACGGAAACCGGCACGCACATCGTCGAAAATAAGTACCATACCCTTTTCGTCGCAGAATTTGCGGACAGCCTGCCAATATTCTTTCGAAGCAACTTCGTTGTCTTTAAAGTTCCCGTGGTCATACGGCTGTGCAATCAGACCCGCAACATCACCGTTGCAGGCTTCATACGCCTCTTCCAGTGCCTGCATATTGAACCACGGCACGACCACATTGTTGGCAACTTCTTCGGGCGTGATGCCGGGGTAGTCGATTTTCTGTGCCCATTGGAAATCGCCGTGATAGAAGCCTTTTAAGAAAAACATTTTCTTTTTGTGGGTATGTGCACGCGCCGCCATAACTGCAAGGGTAGTCGTATCCGAACCGTTTTTGCAGAAGAACGCCCAGTCAGCGGAAGCGACGGTGTCCACCAAATTTTCAGCGCATTCCACCATCACTTTGGAGGGGGAGGTGGTGCAGTTGCCGAGTTTCATCTGTTTCATTGCCGCCGCGTCTACATCGGGGTCATTGTACCCGAGCACATTCGGACCGTAAGCGCACATAAAGTCGATATACTTGTTGCCGTCGACATCCCAAAAATAGGTGCCCTGCGCTTTTTCAGAATAGAAAGGCCATTTCGAAACGGGTACCCAAAGACCTTCGGCGGGGCCCAAATGCCCGTAAATGCCCGAAGGAATCACCTTGATTGCCCGGTCAAAATACTCGTGGCTTTTGTCGTGTTTATATTCCGGAAATTTGCTCATTATCCTGCGCCTCCCTTATGCTAAATACAGAGCAACTCTGTCAAGAATTCGGTTCATATTGTCTACCATCGAAAGCAAGCCGCGAATTTCAATGGTACCTTTGCCGATGCATTCCATTGCGTTTACTTTGCCGTTAAACAAATCGTTTGCCAATCTTGTATTGTCAAACTGCATAATGGCGCGCGGGTTTTCACTCTTTTGCTTGATGGTAACCAAATGGTTGTCTTTCACGCGAAGCGTGGCGGCGGGGCCGTCTTTAATTAAGAAACTGATTTCGCCGTCCGCCATATAGGAAGCGCTCGCTTTACCGATGGCGTCCTGATTGCCGATTTGCGAAAGGGCGACCGAGATGGTATAAAACATCAACGCGGTGGAAAGTTCAAAAAATTCCGGGTCTTTCAACGCTTCTTCGGTCGGTTTCATCAGTTCTGTCAGTCTGTCGGTCAGCGCAGTGAAGGTTTTCAGCAAAAAGCCGATTTTGGTAAAGCCTTTCGCCGGAATCGGTGTCACGGTGCCGTCGATAATCCCGTTGAATTTTTCGCACGAGGCGACGGGAATGTAAATGTCGCACGGTTTTTTACCGTCTTCCATACGGCAGCCGTTTTTGGTGAATTTAATGGTTGCCGCGGGACCGCCTTTCACATCAAAGCAGACGGAAACAGGCTTTTTCAGGTCCGCGAGGATTTCTTTCGACTTGCTGTCGAGTTCGCAGAGGTTTTCGAGTGTGCCCAAAACCGCATAGAGGTTTATGTAGGCTAATGTTCTTGAATCGGTCAATGTAATTCCTCCTTATGCAGATAATAACCGACATAGTTCACGCTTCGCAGAACTATATGTTAAAATCATAACAAATTTTCCGTATAAAGTCAACGAAAATTAACAGTTGTTCTAATAATTTTTAAGCAAAATTTCCTTATATTTTGTATAAAAAAGGGGTGATTTTTTGTTTTCGGTATGCTATAATATGTTTTGTATGCGAGCATTTCGAAGAGAAATGCCGGAAAGGACGAAGATTTATGTCATTTTTCAAAAAAATATTCGGCGATTATTCCTCTCGAGAGGTCAAACGCATTTTGCCGTTGCAAAAGCAGGTTTTGGCGCTGGAAGACGAATACGCCGCTTTAACCGACGAACAGTTAAAGGCAAAAACGCCCGAATTTAAAGAAAGACTGCAAAACGGCGAAACGCTCGACGATATTTTGCCCGAGGCATTTGCCGCCTGCCGCGAAGCATCGGCACGCGTGCTCAAAATGAAGCATTTCCCCGTACAGATCATCGGCGGCATCATTTTGCACCAAGGCAGAATTGCCGAAATGAAAACCGGCGAGGGCAAAACGCTGGTCGCTACCCTCCCCGCCTACCTGAATGCGCTTTCGGGGAAAGGCGTGCACATTGTCACCGTCAACGATTATCTTGCCCGCCGCGACTCGGAATGGATGGGCAAACTGTATCGCTTTATGGGGCTTTCCGTGGGACTTATCGTGCACGAATGCTCGAATGAAGAACGCAAGGCCGCCTACGCCGCGGACATCACTTACGGCACCAACAACGAGATGGGCTTTGACTATTTGCGTGACAATATGGTGCTGTATGCCGAACAACGCGTACAGCGCGGGCACAATTTCGCCATTGTGGACGAAGTGGACTCCATTTTGATTGATGAAGCACGCACGCCGTTGATTATTTCCGGACAGGGCGACAAATCCACGGACCTTTACAAAATCGCGGACACTTTTGCCAAAACCCTGAAAATGATTACCGTAAAAGAATTGGATACCAAATTCAACGCGGAAGATTTGGTGGACGCGGACGGCGACTTTGTGGTGGACGAAAAGGCAAAAAGCGCGACGCTCACCAAACAGGGTATTGCGAAAGCCGAAGAATACTTTAAAATTGAAAACCTGATGGACGCCGAAAATATTACCATTCACCACCACATTGAGCAGGCAATCCGCGCCATCGGCGTGATGAAGCGCGATGTGGACTATGTGGTAAAAGACGGCGAAGTGCTCATCGTTGACGAATTCACCGGCCGTATTATGCTCGGGCGGAGATACAGCGAAGGGCTGCATCAGGCGATTGAAGCCAAAGAAGGCGTCAAGGTCGAGCGTGAAAGCAAAACGCTTGCCACCATCACCTTCCAAAACTATTTCCGTTTATACAGCAAACTTTCGGGTATGACAGGTACGGCAATGACCGAAAGCGTAGAATTCCAGGAAATTTACTCGCTGGATGTCATCTCCATTCCGACCAACAAACCGATGGTGCGTATGGACGACCCCGATGTGCTTTATAAAACCGAACAGGCAAAGTTCAACGCCATTATCGAAAAGATTTTGGAATGCCACGCAAAAGGGCAGCCCGTACTCGTCGGTACGATTAGCATTGAAAAGAGCGAGGCGCTCTCGAAAGCGCTGAAAAAACGCGGTATCAAGCACGAAGTTTTGAACGCGAAATACCACGACAAGGAAGCCGAAATCATCGCGCAGGCAGGTAAATACGGTGCGGTCACCATTGCCACCAATATGGCGGGGCGCGGCACGGATATTATTCTCGGCGGCAACCCCGAATTTATGGCAAAAGCCGAAATGCGCAAAAAAGGCTATATTGAAGAACTGATTGCCGAGGCAACCGGTTTTGCCGATACCGACAACGAGGAAATTTTAGACGCGCGCAAAACTTTCCGCGAATTAGAGGACAAATTCAAAGCAGAACTGCACGACGAAGCGGAAAAAGTGCGTGAAGCGGGCGGTCTTTACATTATCGGTACCGAACGGCACGAGTCGCGGCGTATTGACAACCAGTTGCGCGGGCGTTCCGGCCGTCAGGGCGACCCCGGTCACAGCCAATTCTATTTGTCGGCAGAGGACGAATTGTTACGCCTGTTCGCCGGTGACCGTTTCTTTACGGTGCTTGACTCGCTGAAAGTCGCCGAAGATTTGCCGATTGAAGCAAAAATGCTTTCCAATTTGATTGAGGGCGCGCAGAAAAAAGTGGAATCCAACAACTTTGCCACCCGCCGCAATGTTTTGAACTTCGACGATGTAATGAACAAACAGCGCGAGGTCATTTACGGACAGCGCAATCAAGTGCTTGACGGCGTAGATTTGCACGCGACCATTTCCAAAATGATTACCGATTATTTCACCGCGCAGGTGGAATTCTACTGCCCGACCTCTTTGCCGAAAGAGGAGTGGAATGTCAAAGGAATGCTTACAAAACTCGGTTGGGTTTTGGGCGGTGAGAGCGCCGAAGGGCTCTCTACACAACAGGATTTCATTGACTTGTTCTTAGACCACGCCAACAAGCAGTACCACGCACAGGCGGAAAAATACGGCGACGCGATTATGCAGGAACTCGAACGCAAAATCTTACTGCAAAATGTGGATTTGCGCTGGATGGACCACATCGATGCGATGGAAGAACTCAAACGCGGCATTTACCTGCGTTCTTACGGCCAGCAAGACCCCGTTGTCGCATTCCGCATGGAAAGTTTTGATATGTTTGACGAAATGACCGCCGCCATTCAAGAGGGTACGGTCACAGGAATTTTGACCGTTGTTCTGCGCACCAATGAAGAAGTCAAGCGCGAACAGCAGGCGAAAATCACCGGCACTTCGGGCGGCTCGGACGGCAGTGAGAAAAAACAGCCTGTTCGCAAGGCGAAAAAGCCCGGCAGAAACGAGTTGTGTCCCTGCGGCAGCGGCAAAAAATACAAACATTGCTGCGGCAAAGACGAATAATGCAAAGAAAGGCTAATTTCCGTTTGCACGAAAAAAGCAAAAACCGTAACAGCGCAAATGGGGACGCCCAATAAGGAAGTATAAAAATACTCACCGAAAAATCAGATCTTTCGGTGAGTATTACTTTATGTAAGATTATGCTCATTTGTTTTAGTATTCGCCCATATCTCTTTTCTTGTGCAATGTTGCAATCCAATCGTGCGATTTTCCAGTAAAATTCTCGGGGTTTATCGGATAGTGCACATTATATAGATATCCCGTATCTCCGTATCTTCCTTTTGATTTTTCATCTAAATAAGTTTCGTCTA
>CAMGGF010000128.1 GCA_946055445.1 uncultured Ruminococcus sp.
ATTGCATTGCAAGGTAGTGTGTGCTATACTGTATCTAACAAAGACCGAAACTGTGGCGCATCTGCGGCTTTGGCAAAACACAGGGAAGGAGTGCGGCTATGAATACACAATTCAAAAAAGGCGTGTTGGAACTTTGCGTACTGTCGCTGTTAAAACAGGGCGACAAATACGGCTATGAACTTGCGGATTTCGTGGGCAAAGAAATCGACATTTCCGAAGGTTCGGTATATCCGCTTTTAAAGCGATTGCGCGCAGAGGGATATTTCGAAGTCTATTTGAAGGAATCTACATCGGGCCCCGCGCGTAAATATTACCGTCTGACGCAAAAAGGTGCCGATATGCAAGCCCATTTAGAGCGCGAATGGCGAGAATTCACCGAAAGCGTGTCCACAATTCTCGGAGGTGATGCACAATGACAAAAAATGAATTTTTACAGGAACTTTACAACCATCTGCTGTCGCTTCCTGCGGCAGAGCGTGACGATATCATTGCGGATTTTGAGGAGCATTTCCAAGCCGGCGCAGAGCGCGGCAAATCCGAAGAACAGATTTGCGCAGAACTCGGCAACCCGTATACCTGCGCGTTGCAGTATTTGCGTACGGCACAAGCCCCGCCGCAAAACGCCGCACAGCCGACCGCGCAAACCCCGCCGCCATACACGGCACAGCCGCCGTACAGAACGGCGGCAAACCCACCCGTGCGGCGCGCGAATTTGCCGTGGGCAATCGCATTTTTCTTCGCCGTATTTTTGGCAATCGGGATTTATCCCGCCTGCGCGGTGCTTGTGTGCTCGCCGATTTTCATTTTAATTGCCGCGGTATTTACGGCGGCGGTTGTGCCGAGCGGCACCGTAATCGGCTTGTTGCTGTCGGTTGCGGTTATGCTTTGTGCCGCAGGCGTTCTCGGGATTTTGGTGACAACTTGGTTTTTAAAACTGAGTTACCGCCGTGCAGATTTTTAAGGGGGAATGGAATATGAAAAAAGCAATCATTGCCACTGCGGCGGTATTGGTACTCTCTTTTATCAGCACGGTTTGCTTCGGCGTCGCGCTCGGCTCGCAAGGGTTGCACGCCTTTTTCCGTGACGGCGGCGTGCTGGACGATTGGAAAGACGCGACTGCGGATTGGGACGATGTAATTGTTTACGCCGCAGATTTGGCAGATACAGATGACCAATCACAGTTGTTTGCGAGCGAAAGCGTGGAAATTTCGGCGGTGGACACGCTGAAAATCACGGCGCCTTGCGGCAATGTCCGCGTGCGGCGCGGTACGGGCGAAAAAATAACCGTTACGCTGGAACAGTATTCCGCGCGCGTGAATCCGTCCTCAAAATACACGGTTACCATTCCGCAAGACGGAGAAATTCAACTGTCCGCCGCGTCGGATATCAGCGGTGTTGCGGCGATTTTGACGGTATATGTGCCGCAACCGCTTGCAGCGCTGACGGTTGACGCGCAACTCGGCGAAGTGGATATTCGTGACATCACGGCAGAGGTACTCACGGTAAATCTGTCTACCGGCGATTTGGATTTGGCGGCTTGCACGCTGAAAAATGCGAATTTGCGCGTCTCCACCGGCGATATGGATATCAAAAACACCGTTTCGGTTGCCGAAAAACTGGTTTTGGATTGCGCTTGCGGTGATGCGGATTTGGAACTTCCCGCAACCGCGCCGTTCACCTTGCGGTACACCGTGCAGACGGGCGATGTCGAACTGCAAACAGAACTTCCGCGTGAATGGACGCGTTCCGTGCAGCGAAACGGCGTGTCCTGCAAAGGCGAAATACAGCACACGGGTGCGGACGGCGAAACGGGCGGACTTTATGAGGTCACCTTGAATTTGGGCAACTTGGAAATCGGCGGCGGAACACATTCCGATGACGATTAAACCAAAAAACACATATACTATATAATAAAAGGAGTAAAAAATTATGAAAAAGAAACTTTACAGAAGCAAAACCGATAAAATGCTTTGCGGCGTGCTCGGGGGTTTGGCGGAATACCTGAATGTAGATGCCACGCTCATTCGCATTCTCTATGCGGCACTGTCCGTGTTTTCGGCGGGGTTCCCGGGGATTGTGCTGTATATCATTTGCGCAATTGTGATTCCCGAAGCGCCGTTTGATGTAGAACAGTAAACTTATATACTGCGGCGTTTCTGTTTCGCGTGCCTTTGGCGTTTTCTATGCGAAACAAACCGAATGTTGTTTTTTTCAACAGCAGAATATGACAGAAGACGCACCGCGCCTTCGCTATAATGAATACTACCCCAAAATCCTGTATGGGTTTGCGGCGGCAGTGACATTCAAGCGACAGGCGTGGTGATTTTTTTGACGGCATTTGAAACGGAAGTAAAGGTGCAATCGGCACAGCAAACAGAAAGACAAGCCCTTTTGCCCGAAGGCGTACATAAAATACTGCGACAGGTTTTCGCTTTCCTCGGCGGCTTGCTGTTCTCCTCTCTGCAACTGACGGCGGGCGTTTCGCCTTTCGGCGTGTGCTTTGCGGCGGCGGTGCCGATACGGTATATTTTTGCGGCGGGCACGGGCGCGGCGGCAGGGTATTTGCTGACCCAAGACAGTGTTTCGGCATTGCGAAGCGTTGCGGCGTTGATTTCGGTTGCGGTGTTGTCCCAACTGCTTTGTGAATTTGAACGGGTGCGCCGCATACGGCTGTTGCCGTCTTGCATTGCTTCGGCGGTTGTACTGTTGACGGGCGCGGCGGTGCTTGCGGCGGACGGATTTCGTTTGGCCGCTGTTGCGGCTTTGTTCGGAGAAGCGGCGTTGTCTTTTGTATTGACTTATTTTTTTGCGCAGGCGTTGGACGCGATAAAAGGTATTTTGACTGCGGACAGGCTGTCGGTGCAGGCGTTGCCCGGTTTGTCGGTTTCGGTATTTTTGTTGCTTGCTTCGGTGGCGGATATCGCCGTTTTCCGTATTTCTCCCGCACGCATTGCGGCGGTTTTTTTGCTGTTTGCGGTTTCACGGCTGTATTGCGAGGCAGGCGGCGCGATTGCGGGCATTGCGGCGTCGTGCGCGTTTTTGCTTGACGCTTCCGTCGGCGTCGGGGCGGTAGGGTTTGCCGCCGCCGGACTTGCGGCGGGTATCTTTTCACACAGCAAACGCGGATTCGGCGTGGGCTTTTCGCTTGCGGCAATGGCGGCGGCGCTGTTGTTCACGGGCGCGGATACAACGGTTTATTTGCTTGTCGAGGCGGCAATCGGTGCGGCGCTGTTTTTGTGCATTCCGAAAAAACGGCGGGAAAAGGCGCATATGCTGACAGCCCAACCGCAAAATGCGGCGGACAGCAATCCACAGCGACAGGCGTTTTTCAATCGGCTTACCGGCGCAACGGCGGCGGTCGAAAAAGTGTCCCGCGCCGTGCAAAAGGTCACGCAGGTGAACGCCGCCTCTGTGCAAACACCGACGCGGTTTGTGCGCACAAAAGAGGCGGTTTGCGACGGTTGCGGCAGGTATGCATATTGTTGGGAACAGCATCGGCAGGAAACTTTGCAGGCGTTTGCGCAAATGGATATCCCCCTGCGGCAGTCGCAAGCCCTGTGTGCCGAAAATATTCCTGCGGTGATGCAGGCGCGCTGTATTCGGCTGACAACCCTCAAAGAAACTTTACAGCGGTTTGCCGTGCGCGATGCGGAACACAGCGCGGCACAGGCAAAAATCCAAGAGTTGCGACAGGTAAATGCAGAACGCTTTGCGGGCGTGGTGGATATGTTGCAAGCACTGTCTGCGGAACTCTCCGCGGATTTGTGTTTTGACGAATCCGCGGCACAGCGTGTGCAGGATATGTTGCAAAACACATTTGCAATTTCGGCACAGAGCGTGACCTGCGCGTATACGGCAGGCGGTACGGTACGGCTGGAACTGCTGTTGCCGACACAGACGCCGTTGCCGTCGGTTGCAAAACTGCGCGAGACGCTGGAAACGGCAGTGGGGCGGCGATTGGAGTTGCCTGTAGTGCAAAAGAGCGAGGCGGGTGTACAAGCCGTATTTTACGAGCGCACGGCGTTCCGCGTGGAAGCGGCGGCGGCACAAATTACCGCCGACCGTGAAAAGCACAGCGGCGACAGTTATGAAAGTTTTTATGATGGACGCGGTGGCTATTTTGTCCTGTTGAGCGACGGTATGGGACAGGGGGCGCGTGCCGCGCTCGACAGTACCCTTGCCGTAGAAATGACCGCCGCGCTGTTAAAAGCGGGCATCGATGTGCACAGCGCGCTGAAAATGGTCAACGCTTCGCTGATGCTCAAAGCAGACGATGAGTCCCTTGCCACGCTCGATATTCTGCATATTGACTTGTATACGGGCACGGCGAATTTTTATAAGGCGGGCGCGGCAAAATCGCTGTTGCGCCGCAAAGACAAGTGTACCCAAATCAAACGGGCGGCATTACCCGTGGGCATTTTACGCGAAGTGCGTTTCGGTTGTTGTACGGGACGCCTGTTGCCCGGCGATTTGGTGGTTATGGCGTCCGACGGTGTGTTTGACTATGCCGAACAGCCGTTTCAAAAGGCGGTCGGTGCAATCAGCCTGCAAAGTGACTGCGCCGCAATCGCAAAACACCTTGCCGAAACGGCAAAACAAAAAAACACCGCCCCGCGTGGAGATGACATCACAGTCATCGCATTAAAATTTCGGAATAATACGGAATAATGCCCGTATTATTCCTTTTTTTTTGCAAAAAAAACGGCACAGAGCACATTTTTTTTAATAAATGTACCATAAAATTCGGATTGTTTATTGACATTTGGAAGATTTTATTGTAAATTGTAATAGTATCGATTAGTGTGGAAAACTAATCTGTTTATCTAAGAAAGGGGATT
>CAMGGF010000129.1 GCA_946055445.1 uncultured Ruminococcus sp.
TTGCGGTCAAACCGCAGTTCCATACCGAGCAGTACGGTCAGTTCGTCGCCCGCCGCCGCTTTCGCATTGCGGTAGCCCTGCAAAAAAATATCCACCTTTTCTGTCCAAGAAAGGCCGGTGTCCTTGTACGCCTCAAAGGTGCCGGGGCTTAGATGGTCTGTCAGTACCACGGTGCTCGCGCCCGCCTGTTTGTATAGCGCAACCAAATCCTTTGCGCCCACGCCCGCACAGCGGCTGGTGTCGCTTGTATGCGCGTGCAATTCCGTGTAAAACTGTTTCATTTGCTTCATCTCCCGCATTTTCGCTGTTCATTATACAACACCCATTGAAATTTGTCGAGAGAATCGACAAATTTCTGCATTTTTGACAACAAATTCAAATTGCAATTACGCGTTTTTTATATTATCATAATATACGCATAATTCCGCAGTTTAGTCAGGAGGAAACAAAATGGAGTGTTTATGCAGTCAGGCAAAAAGTGATTTGTCGCTTTTAGAGCCCGTACTCGCGCAATATGCAGATACAAAGGGGAGTCTCATTACCATATTACAGCACGCACAGGAAATCTACGGGTATCTCCCGCAGGATGTCATTCGCCGTATTTCCGAGCGCACAGGCGTAAAACCCGCCAAAATTATGGGGGTGGCGACTTTCTATACCCAATTCCGCTTACAGCCCGTCGGCAAGTATTTGATTATGCTTTGCAAAGGCACGGCGTGCCATGTCAACGGCTCGGATTTGATTGAGAAAACCATTACGGAAACTTTGGGCATTCGCGACGGTGAAACCACCGAAGACGGACTGTTCACCTTGAAAAATGTGGCGTGTTTGGGCTGTTGCAGTCTGTCGCCCGTGATGATGATTAACGAGGAAACCTACGGCAGTTTAACGCCGGAGAAAACCCGTGCGATTTTGGCAGAACTCAGAGAAAAAGCAAAGGAGGAAGCGCAATGATGAAAGTAGTTGTCGGCGCAGGCAGTTGCGGCATTGCCGCAGGCGCGCAAAAAGTGTATGACGCACTCGAAATGCAGAACGGCGATAAGGCGTTTTCCTTAACCGTTACGGGTTGTAACGGGATGTGCTTTTTAGAGCCGATTGTGGATATCTATGATGAGCAAAACAACTTAACCCGTCTTGTGAAAGTGACGGCGGCAGATGCCGAGCGCATCGCAACCGCTGTAAAATCGGGCGATTTACAAAGTGTTTCGGATTTGGTGATTTCCGACGAGGACGCTGCGTTTCTCACCAAGCAAACCCGTATTGCGCTTCGCCACTGCGGCGTCATTAACCCCGAAGAGCTCTCCGATTACGAAGCCACGGACGGCTACAAAGCCATTCGCAAAGTGCTCTTTGAAATGACGCCTGAACAGGTGATTGAAGAAATCAAAATTTCAGGCCTTGCCGGGCGCGGCGGCGCGGGTTTTCCGACTTGGTTTAAGTGGAACGCCGCAAGAAGTTCGGCGGGCGATGAAAAGTATTTAATCTGCAACGCCGACGAGGGCGACCCCGGCGCATTTATGGACAGAGCCGTCATAGAGGGCGACCCCCATTCGCTGATTGAGGGTATGCTCATCGGCGCGTATGCCATCGGCGCCAAAGAGGCGATTGTCTATGTCCGTGCGGAGTATCCGCTTGCGATTAAACGCTTGGAAAAGGCGATAAAACAAGCCGAAGAAAAAGGGTATCTCGGCGAACACATTTTCGGGAGTGACTTTTCCTGTAAAATGCGCATTAAAGCGGGCGCAGGCGCGTTCGTTTGCGGTGAGGAAACCGCGCTTATCGAATCTTTGGAGGGCAGTCGCGGTATGCCGCGCTTAAAGCCGCCGTTCCCAGCCCAAGCGGGCTATTGGCACAAACCCTCGAATATCAATAATGTCGAAACCTTCGCCAATGTCGCGTGGATTCTCTTAAACGGCGGCGAAAAATTTGCCGCGATGGGCACCGAGGGCAGTAAAGGTACAAAAGTCTTTGCGCTCACGGGTAAAATCCGCCGCGGTGGCCTGGTCGAAATCCCGATGGGCAAAACGCTGCGTGATGTCATTTTTGACATCGGCGGCGGCATTCGCGGCGGCAAACAGTTCAAAGCCGTGCAAATGGGCGGCCCGTCGGGCGGCTGTATTCCTGCGGATTTGCTCGACACCGTCATTGACTACAAAGCCCTCGGCGCAACGGGCGCAATTATGGGCTCGGGCGGTATGGTTGTTATGGACGAGGACACCTGTATGGTGGGTATGGCGAAATTCTTTTTGGATTTCACCGCGAAAGAGTCCTGCGGCAAATGCGTGCATTGCAGACTCGGCACAAAGCGTATGCTCGAAGTCTTAACCCGTATCACAGAGGGCAACGGGCAAGCGGGCGACATTGAACTCTTAGAAGAACTGTGCTATTCGATTAAAGACGGCGCGCTGTGCGGCTTGGGGCAGACTGCGCCCAACCCCGTGCTGACCACAATAAAATATTTCCGCGACGAGTTTGAGGCGCACATTGGAGAAAAGAAATGCCCCGCGGGTGAATGCACGGCGCTTGTCACCTACGAAATCAACCCTGAAAAATGTATCGGGTGCACGAAGTGCGCCAAAAACTGCCCCGTGGGCGCCATTACGGGTGCGGTCAAATCGGCGCACACGATTGACACGAGTATCTGCATCAAATGCGGCAAATGCGCTGAAAACTGCCGCTTCGGTGCTGTGGAGGTACACTGATGAGCAAAATTACCATTACCATTGATAATCATAAACTGACCGTTGAAGAGGGGACAACGCTTCTCACGGCGGCAACACAGAACAATTTAAAAATTCCGAACCTTTGCTATGACGGCAGAGTGGAACTGTACGGTGCTTGCGGGCTTTGCGTGGTTGAGGTTGAGGGTACGCCCAAACTGTTGCGCGCCTGCTCTACAAAAGCGACGGACGGTATGGTGGTGCACACCGACACCGACCGCGTGGTGCGTGCGCGGAAAGTCGCGCTCGAACTGCTTTTGTCCGACCATGACGGCGATTGCAAAGCACCCTGCACCAAAGCGTGCCCCGCGAATACCGACTGCCAAGGTTATGTCGGCTTAATTGCCAACGGCGAATACAACGAGGCAACGCGCTTAATTAAAGAGAAAATCCCGTTGCCGTCCTCTATCGGCAGAGTGTGCCCGCACCCTTGTGAAAAGGAGTGTCGCCGTCGCTTTGTTGACGAGCCTATTTCGATTGCATTTTTGAAATCCTTTGCATCCGATATGGATATGGCGAGCGCGACGCCGTATGTCCCGTCTGTGGAACCTGACAGCGGTAAAACCGTTGCCGTCGTTGGCGGCGGCCCTGCGGGGCTGACAGCGGCATATTTTCTGCGCCGCTTTGGGCACAGTGTCACGGTGTTTGACGCAATGCCCAAAATGGGCGGTATGCTTCGCTACGGTATTCCCGAATACCGTTTGCCGAAAGCGCTTTTAGACCGTGAAATCGCGCAAATTGCGGCATTGGGCGTAACCATGAAAAACAATGTCAAAATCGGGAAAGATGTTTCCCTTTCCGACTTGCAAAAAGACTTCGACGCCGTGATTTTGGCGGCGGGCGCTTGGAACAGCAGTAAAATGCGCGTACCGGGCGAAGAAAGCGAAAAAGTGCTTGGCGGTATCGACTTTTTGCGTACCGTGGCCTTAGGCACGCCTGCCGATATCGGCAAAACCGTGGCAATCGTCGGCGGCGGCAACACGGCAATGGACGCCTGCCGCACGGCGGTGCGTTTGGGTGCGGAAAATGTGTATGTCATTTATCGCCGCACGCGTGACGAAATGCCCGCCGAAGATGTGGAAATTTTAGAAGCGGAAGAAGAGGGCGTACAGTTTAAGTATCTGACCTCTCCGATTGCATTCAAAGAGGAAAACGGCAAAGTGGTTGCGGTACTGCAAAAAATGCAACTCGGTGCGCCTGATCAAAGCGGCAGACGCCGCCCTGAGCCTATTGAAGGCGCAACCGAGGAACTGCCGTTGGACACCGTGATTATGGCAATCGGGCAGTACCCGAATTTGGAAGGCTTTGAAAGTGTTGAAGCAACCAAACGCAACACCGTTGCCGCCGATGAAGAAACCTTCCGTACTTCGCTTCAGGGCGTATTTGCCGTGGGCGATATGACCAACCGCGGTGCGTCAATTGCGATTGCCGCAATCGGTGAGGCGCAAAAGGCATCGGTGATTGTGGACCGCTATTTAAACGGCGAAGCGGCACGCTACAAAAAGCCGTATTTCGTAGAGCGCAATCCTGCGCCCGAATTTTTCCAAAAATTCCCGAAAGCACCGCGCGCAAAAATGCCGCAACTGTCCGCCGAAGAGCGCAAAACCAATTTCAAAGAGGTTTCGCTCGGCTTTTCGGAAGACGCGGCGAAGAAAGAGGCAATGCGGTGTCTCGAATGCGGTTGCCACGATTATTACGAATGCAAATTGATTTCCTACGCCAACCAATACGATGTCAGCCCCGCGCGGTTTGCGGGCGAAAAGCATCAGCGCAACGAGGAAAATGTCAATTCGCTGATTTCCCGCAATACCGACAAGTGCATTTTGTGCGGCCTTTGCGTGCGCGTGTGCGAAGAGGCCATGGGCAAAACCAATTTGGGGCTTATCGGCAGAGGATTCAACACAGTTGTCAGCCCCGAATTCGGCTTGCCGTTGGAAGAAAGCAACTGTATGTTCTGCGGGCAGTGCGTCACCGTTTGCCCGACAGGTGCTTTGCGTGAAAAAGAGCCGGTTATCAAACGCGTGCCCGTCCAAGAAAACAGCGTTTCGTCCGTTTGCAACTTCTGTTCGGCGCTTTGCAAAACCGATTTGCGTTTTGTGGGCAAAACC
>CAMGGF010000130.1 GCA_946055445.1 uncultured Ruminococcus sp.
ATTTGTCATTCTGCGCGAAGCGAAGAATCTCAAAAACGAAATTTCAAGAAAAGAGATTCTTCGGCTTTCGCCTCAGAATGACAATCAGGCGGGCGATTCACGCCCTTCCCCCTAAAAAGGAAATCGGCGTGTGCCGACTTTGGCACACGCCGATTTTTGCAGTACATTTACATCATTTCAAATCCCGGAAATTCTTCACGGGCTTCGGGGCTTTTCGACGCTTTTTCTTTTGGTTGCGGCGTATAATCAATCCGATATAAACTGCCAAAATCAACAGAATTAAAACAAATACAATTTGGAACAGGGTGGATTTGAAAATATTTTTAATGCCGTCCCAAACAAACAAAATGACGCTCATTTTCACGCTTTCCGCCGCAACCAAATTGACGGTGGCGATTTCGTCCTCGGCGTAAAGTATCCGTGCTTTGCCGAGCACTTCGCCTTTTTTAACGGGGGCGTTGATTTCTTGCGGTGTTTCTTCGGGAATAACCTCTAACAGCACGCTGTTTTCGTTGTTGCCGACGGGTACAAGCGCGGTGACTTCGGTTTCGGGCACCAAACGCACATGGTCCACATTCCAAGAAAGGTTGACATTGACAACCGTGGCAATCTGCGACGGGTCGGCGACTTTGGTCAGCCGAATGTTGTCAAACGCCCATTTGAAAATCTTTTTGCATTCCAAAAACGCGCAGTTGTCGGGGTTGCCGTCACCCGTTACATCTTCACTCGGCGCGCCCATTACAACCGCCAAATAATTGTAGCCGTCTTTGCTCGCTTTTGAAATGATGCAATGCCCCGCATTTGCGGTGGTGCCGGTTTTAATGCCTTGCGCATATTTCAAATAGTATGTTTTAAAGTTCGGGTTAATCATCCAGTTGGTCGAAAGCAGGTTGCGTTCATTGCTTTTGTTGGTTGCGGGCAGTTTGTAACTCACCGTGTTGACAATTTCTTCAAACAACGGCAGTGTCAGCGCGTGCTTGGTAATCATAGCCAGGTCGCGCGCGGTGGTATATTGCCCGGGGGAATCCAACCCGTGCGGATTGTCGAAATGCGTGTTTTCACAACCCATATCCATTACAAAATCGTTCATCATCTGCACAAAGTTCGCCACGCTGCCGCCGCCGATATAATCGGCAAGCGCCAAAGCCGCCTCGTTGGCACTTTTGACCATCATACAGTACAAAAGATTGCGCACGGAGATTTCCTCGCCGACTTTTAAGCCCGCTGTGGAACTGTTTGTGCCGCTGATTGCATTGATTGTGGATTGCTGAATGGTCACAATCGCGTCCAAATCCTCACAGTTTTCTATGGTTAAAATTGCCGTTGTGATTTTTGTCAGCGACGCGGGTGCCGAAACCTTGTCGGCATTTTTGTCAAAAATCACGGCACCGTTATCGAGGCTGACGAGCAACACAATGTCGGCACTCGTTTCCAAAGAATTGTTAAACGCCGCGTTGCTTTCTACCGCGCAGAACGGTAAAAACACCAAAACGGTCAAAACCAGGGTAAGGAATATGGAAATAAATCTTTTCAATGCGAAATCCCCCTTGAAAAGAATTTGAAAAGCGTGTAAAATTATACTGTTATTATAATAGAGTATACTAAAATTCCGCGGCAAAAACAAGAGGAAGTGAAAAATTTTGATTTATGTAACGGGCGACACCCACGGCGAAGCAGACCGCCTTTCTCCGTCGCGCTTAAAAGCGCTCAAAGCGGGGGATACGCTGATTGTGTGTGGGGATTTCGGCTTTTTGTGGGACGACAGCAAAAAAGAGCAGAAACTGATTAAACAGTTGGGCAAACGAAAATACAATATCTGCTTTATTGACGGTACGCACGAAAATTTTTCGCTTTTGCATAATTACGAGGTAAGCGAATGGAACGGCGGCAAAGTGCATAAGATATACGGCAATCTGTATCACCTTTTGCGCGGGCAGGTCTTTACCATAGAGGGCAAAACCGTGTTCACCATGGGCGGCGGTGAAAGCCCCGATATTGACATTCGCTCGGAGGGCGAAACTTGGTCGCGCGAGGAAATCCCCACGCGTGAAGAACTTTTAGAGGGGGCACACGCGCTCGAATCGGCGGACTACCATGTGGATATGGTCATCACCCACGAGCCGCCTTTGCGCATTAAAGGCTTTTTGCAACTCAAAGATTATGATTCCCTGCGCGTAACGGCATTAAACGCCTATTTTGAGGAACTGTCCGATTCGTGCACTTTTGACAAGTGGTATTTCGGCAGTATGCATATGGATAAATATATTTCAAACACCCACATCGCGGTGTTCAAGAACATTTTAAACGCCGAAACAGGCGAAAAGGTATAATGAATTTATGGAAATGACAAAGTCCAAAAAAGTGCTCGGCACCATAGAGTTGATTGCCGCTGCCGCAGTGTTAATCATTGCGGTGGTGTTTGCGCCTGCCTACAAATCGGCGGTAGAACCCGAGCCCGAAACGCAGGCGCAGACCGAAGCGCCGAGCGAAACAGCCACCGAGGCGCCGAGCGCGCCCGCCGAAACCACCACCGAACCGACAACCGCCCCGCCGGAAGTCGGGGCGTATACGGTTTCGCCGAATTACATTGTCGTGACCAAAGACGCCGCAATGGAAATGTATTCCGTCAACAAGCAAAAACTGCTTGATTACGGCGCGAGCCTCAATGCGCTTGCCGCCGCCGTGCCCGAGGTCAAGGTGTACTCTCTGCTTGCACCGACGCGAATGGAATTTTACGGACCGGAGGAATACCGCACCGGTTCGCACAGCCAAAAACGCGGCATTGAAATTGCAAACAGTGCGATGGGCGAAAACATTGTGAAAGTCGATGCGTACGAGAAACTGTCGCGCCATACCGACCAATATTTATATTTCCGCACCGACCACCATTGGACGGCGCGCGGGGCATATCAGGCATACACAGCGTTTTGCGAAGCGGCGAATTTGGAGTGTAAGCCGCTGGAAGCGCACGAAACCGCGAGCCTTGACGGGTTTGTCGGCAGTATGTACCGCTACACGCAAAGCGAGACGCTCAAAAACAATCCCGACACAGTTGAGGTGTTTTACCCGACCGTCGAGGCGAGTGGGCAGTTCTTTTCAGGTCCTGCAATGGATGACGGCAAAAACTTGCGCATCATTTCGACCAATATCACCGACCCTGCCAGCAAATATATGGCGTTTATTCAGGGCGATAAAGCGCTTATCAAAATGACAACCAATGTCGGCAACGGGCAGAAAATCCTGCTGATTAAAGAAAGTTACGGCAACGCCTTTGCGCCGTTCTTGTTGGAAAATTACAGCGAGGTTTATGTGCTTGACCCAAGGCAAGAGGGTGTGCAGGGTATGAATTTGCCGCAGTTCCTGCGCGACAACGGGATACAGAATGTGCTTTTGTTGAACTATATGATGGCACCGTCCAATTCCAAATTCATGAATGCGTTTAACGCGATGATTCCCGTATAAACAAAACCCGAAATCCATAAAAAGAAACAACCGCCAAACCGAAAAGAGTGGCGGTTGTTTTGTTTTCAAACGATGTTGTTTACCGATTACAGCGTGGCGCACAGCGCGTCACACAGCGCGTCGATTTCCGCAAGATTATTTTCTTTGACGGTGGAACGCAAATTGACGGTTTCTTCCAATACGGTTATCGCCTGCATACCGTCTAAAATTTCACGCATCAGTTTGCCGCTTTGCGGTGCCCAAGAGCCGTTCTGCATCAGCGCAACCGTGCGGTTTTTGAGCATATGTGCTTTTAAATCCAACAGCAAGGTTTCCATCGGCGTGAAAATGCCGTTGTTGTAAGTGGACGAAGCAAATACAATGTGGCTGAAACGGAAGGCTTCGGCAACGAGATAAGACGGGTGTGTGACGGATACATCGTAGAGTTTTACTTTCACGCCTTTTGATGCCAACTTCGCCGCCAAAATTTCCGCCGCATTTTGCGTGCCGCCGTAAATAGAACCGTACACGATTAAAACGCCCTGCTCTTCGGGGGCGTACGCACCCCAAAGTTGATATTTTTCAATAAACGCCGCAAAATCTTTGCGCCAAACAGGACCGTGCAGGGGGCAGAGCATTTTGATGTCTAACCCCGCGGCTTTTTTAAGCAACGCTGTGGTTTGCGCACCGTATTTGCCGACAATGTTGGCGTAGTAGCGGCGTGCTTCTGCGTATGCCGCCTCGCCGAACGCCGCCTCGTCTGCGAATATGCAACCGTCGGTTGCGCCGAATGTACCGAACGCGTCCGCCGAGAACAAAATCCCGCCGGGTTCCGCATACGCCACGGTTACTTCGGGCCAATGCACCATCGGCGCGGCATAAAAGGTCAAGGTGTGTTTCCCCAAGGCGAGTGTTTCGCCTTCTTTTTTCTGTTCGATTCTATCCTGCAAATCCGCAGTGAAAAACTGCGCAATCAAACCTGCCGCTTTTGCACTGCAAACGATTTTGGCTTGCGGATACTTTTCGCAAAGCACGCCCAAAGTGGCGCAGTGGTCGGGCTCCATATGGTTGACCACGATATAATCCAGCGTGCGCCCCGAAAGTAGGTGTGCGACATTTTCAAAAAACAAATCGGCAACTGCTTTGTCCACCGTATCGACCACGGCGGTTTTTTCGTCATCGATAAAATACGAATTGTATGTGACACCGTCGGGAATCGGATACATATTTTCAAACAGCGAAAGCCGACGGTCACTGCCGCCGATATAGAAAATATCCTCGGTAATGTTTCTGACACAGTACATAGTAATTCCTCCGCTTTTACATCATTAGACAGTATTGTAGCACAACGGGCGGCAGATTGCTATATAATCTTATAAAAAA
>CAMGGF010000131.1 GCA_946055445.1 uncultured Ruminococcus sp.
GAACAACGGGCCGTATTGATGATACAAGTCCATTCGTAAAATGGTCATATCACCGAACGGAATTAAATCATAGCAGTAATAGACCAAAAGCATAATAAAAAACGCGCAGATGCCTGAAACAAACACAAAGCAGTTATTCTTAAAAAAAGCGTTTTTCGGTTTTTTTGTTACAGTATTCATAATACATAGATTCCTTTGCATAAGTCGGTTTTTACTTTAATTAGTATACCATAGAGTTTCTGCCGTTTCAAGAAATAGTTGTTCTAATTCGGGACAAGTAACCATATATTGCATTGAGGTGAGGATTTTATGCAAGAAAACACCTTGTGTGCGATACGCGGCGTGTTTCCGTATTTGCCCCCACGCCTTACAGCACTGTTACAAAAAATGTCGCCTGAACAGGTATCGGAAATCGCAGAACTTCGTTTGCGCGCCAATTTACCTTTGCTGATTGTTACCGCTTCAAAGAATTATTTTGTTTCGGAGAGTGGCAGAGAAACCGTATTGATGCGGGATGGTTTGTTTACGGTATGTCAGTCTGAAATTGAAGAAACGGTAGCAAGGGCGTGCGGGTATTCAGCCCACAGTCATCAAGCGGATTTTAAAGGCGGGTATTTAACTTTGGCGGGCGGACACCGTATCGGTCTTTGCGGAACAGCGGTAACAGATTCACAAACCGTAACAGGCATTCGCGCCGTTACGGCATTAAACATTCGCATTGCAAAACCAATACTGCACGCGGCAGACGAAGTGTTGAAAACCTGTTATCAAAAAAAATTGCAAAATGTCCTGCTTGTTGGACCTCCGATGAGTGGGAAAACAACTGTTTTACGCGCGCTTGCACAAAGCCTTGCCATCGGTTGCAACGGGAAAATACTGAATTGTGCCGTAATAGATGAACGCGGCGAACTGTTTCCCGACAACGCTGTTTCGCAAACGCCTTGTTTTGCCGATGTTTTGTCCGGCTACCAAAAGGCGGAAGGAATTTCACTCGCTGTTCGTGCGTTGTCACCGAATATCATTTTTTGTGATGAAATCGGCTGTGCGCAAGATGTACTTGCCGTAACAGATGGAATTCGGTGCGGCGTGCGATTTGTCATAACCGCGCACGCGGACAGTATTGAAAAACTGCTGGCGCGCGCGTATTTAAAACCGTTATTTTGCCCGGGGGTGTTGGATACCGTATTGCTGTTGGGAATTGGTGAACAAGTCGGGAAAATCAAACAGGTTTACAAAGTGGGTGAAACAGATGTTAAAACTGACGGGGCTTTTGCTAATTTTAACGGTTTGCGTGCTGACGGGAATTTGTCTTTCCATGCAAGTGCATAACCGAATTCGTGAAATAGAGCGCTTTACCCGTCTGTTTACCGTAATGCAAACTCAGATTGAATATACAGCATTGCCGACTGCGGATTTATTAAAAGGTCTTTGTCTTTCAACGGAATTTAAAGATTTTTCGTTTATTACATCGGTTTATTCATTGTTTCAAGCGGGCGAAACATTACAAAATGCTTGGAAACAGGCTTTGTCGCAATATAGCCTACACTCCGCATTGCACGCAGAGGATATTACGCTCTTAGAGGCGTTTTGCAGTGTGTTCGGTGCGACAGATAAATCCGGTCAAAGCGCAAACTGCGCGTATTATGCATCGCGTTTGACGGCGCTTTCCGAAGAATTGCGAAAAAACGAAAAAAAGGCAACCAGGCTGTATCTGTCGCTCGGGATTCTCGGGGGATTGTTTATCACGATTCTATTGTTGTAGCGGAGGAAATATGGAATTTACGTTGATATTAAAAATTGCCGCAATCGGCATTATTGTTGCTGTATTGAATCAGGTGCTGTCAAAATCCGGACGAGATGAATATGCGATGCTGACGGTAATTTCGGGTATAGCCGCTGTGGCGACCATTCTTATTCCGCAAATGGAAATGCTGTACGATATGGTTTGTGCAGTTTTTGACTTGTAATTATGGTAAAAGTACTCTTGCTTGTGTGTGTTTCGGTTGTTTTACTGGTATTTGTAAAACAGACGCGACCGGAGTTTTCGATTTTTTTACGCGTTGGTGTACTGCTGGGTATTGCATTTTTGACTTTGAACGGGTTACAACGTTGCGCTGAAGCGTTTTCAGAGATTTTTCAATCCGTCGATGGGACATATTCGGCTTATTTTACCGCAATGTTGAAAATGCTTGGTCTTTGCATAACAGCGCAAATCGCTGAAAATATTTGTAAAGACTGCGGGGAAACAGCGCTTGCGAGCATCGTGGAAACTGCCGCGAAATGCGCAATACTGCTGATTGTATTACCGATTGCAAAAGAATTGGTGACGGTTTGCTTGGGATGGTTACAATGAGAAAACGGACAAAAAAATTCAGTATGTGTTTTTTAATGATTGTGTTTTTTCTGTCTTTACTCAGTATTCAGGCGTTCGCAGAGAATACGAGTGAAACAAGCACAGCCACCGCCGAAACATTGGCAAATGAGATTTACGCAGAATTGGACGACGATGCGGCACAATTACTTTCTGAATTCGGACTTTCGCAATTTGATATGGACAGCGTGATAACGCTTTCGCCGCGCAAAATTATTGATGCACTGTTGGACATTTTGAAAGGCGCATGGCAAACCCCGTTTTACGCGGCATTGACGCTTTGTGCGGTGGCTGTGCTTGGGGCCTTTGCATCTGCTTTTTACGCGGCGGAAAGTAAAATACAAACTGCTTTTGATTTTTGTGCGGTTTTGCTTGTGACATACATAATGGCGCAGTCTGTAACCGATTTGTTGGGGACTGCATTTTCTGCCGTAAAACTGTGCAGCGACTTTATGCTGACATACATTCCGGGGTTTACCGGTATTATTGCAATGAGTGGGAAGCCGTTAACCTCAGCGGCATACAGTTCGGTTATGGTTGCTGTTTCCAACGCATATGCACAAATCGGCGTGCAATATTTTCAGCCGATTTTACTTGCGTATTTGTTTCTCGGCGTTTTTTCTTCTTTGCAAAGCCGATATTCCTTTCAGCCGTTGATGCAATGCGCAAAAAAGGCAATATACATTGTGTTTGGATTTGCCGCTACGGTTTTTTCAGGCTTGTTGACGGTTAAAGGGCTGCTTGCTTCCGGTGGGGATTCCGTAACTGTAAAGGGTGTGAAAATGCTTGTCGGCAGTGCGGTGCCGATTGTCGGCGGTGCATTAAGCGAGGGCGTAACTTCGGTTTTGGCAAGTGCGTCACTTATTAAAAACACCGTCGGTGTTTTCGGGATTTTTGGGATTTTCTGTATGGTATTACCCTCATTCACTTCACTACTCCTATGGTATTTTGCCTTTACTTTCGGTGCCGCTGTTGCACAGGCGCTTGAACAAGACAGAGTTGCAAGCATTTTGCAAAGTATGGCAGGCGTTCTCTCCATTGCAAACGCTTATTTACTATTTACTGCCTATGTTTTTATGGCGTCTACGGGCATTATTTTGCAGTTTCGAGGTAATTAGATGATGACAGTCCAAACCGTTGTTGCCGCGCTTGGCGTAAGTATGGCGGTTGCC
This sequence comes from uncultured Ruminococcus sp., assembly GCA_946055445.1. GTDB lineage: Bacteria > Bacillota > Clostridia > Oscillospirales > Acutalibacteraceae > Fimenecus. The sequence goes on from CAMGGF010000131.1 coordinate 3,544, forward strand.
GCATTGTTTAGCATACTGTTTCCGAATGGGAATATCAAAAAGGCAGGCGAAACAGGAATTACCGTACTATTGTTACTCTTGCTTTTTTCACCGTTTTTACTGTTCAAAGGCAAAACAACTCACACAGGAAGGGATGGCGAGTATCAAAGTGCATACACATATTCACAAACGCAGATTTACAAAAGTGCGGCGGAACAGTGCATTTACGATACGCTTGAAAACGCAGGTATTCCCATTGAAAGTGTTTCGGTTTCTGTTTTGTTAAGCGGAACAAATGAGATTACGGTCAAACAGGTGGAAATTACAGCATCGGAAAATACGGATATTTCCGCCGTTACACAAATTTTACAAGAGAAATTGTCTGTACCGCCTGAAATTGTAACCGTGCAAGGAGAAAGTGTATGGAAAAACTGAAAAAACTCAAAACAGTATTTCAAACCGAAAAGCGTGTGCGCGTTTTAGTGGTGCTTGGAATCGTCGGCGTGCTGTTGATTTGTCTTTCCGAGTTTATCACTTTTACGCCGAAAACAGAAGACGCACAAAGTGAAACGCAAACGACGGATTTTTGCGAACATACCGAAGAAAAATTGGAATCAATTCTTGCACAAATGCAAAGCGCGGGCAGGGTACAGGTTATGGTTACTTTGGAAAGTTCCGATGAAAAGATTTACGCCGCTGACGCAAAAACCGACACAAAATCGGGCGCGGATTCCCAACAAAAGAGTACAGATGAAAAATATGTTTTGATTGACAGCAACAAAGGCGATGACGGTATCTTGTTAAAAACAAACGCGCCGAAAGTGAAAGGCGTTATTGTTGTGTGCGACGGCGGCGATGACCCGTCTGTTGTAAAACAAATCACCGATGCGGTCAGTGCCGCTTTGGGTATAGGTGCAAATCGCATCAGCGTAATGAAAATGAAAACGGAGGCGTAATTATGTCAAAAGTATTCGCAAAAAAACAGGTGCTCTTTTTTGGGCTGATTGTCGCACTTGCGGCGGCCGTGTATGTCAACTGGTACTACACAAAACCTATCTCCCAAATTGACAACGGCCCGCCAACCGAAACCACAGAACCGCAAAATCTCGGTGAAGCACAGTATGTCAATGCCGAAAACCGTTCCTATTTTGACGCGGAAACGCTCAAACGCACGCAGGCACACGCCGATGCGCAGGCGGCATTGCAATCGGTGTTAGACAGTGCCGATGCTGACGAAAACAGCAAACAGG
>CAMGGF010000132.1 GCA_946055445.1 uncultured Ruminococcus sp.
GCCAACACGCGCGAAGCGTCGGTGTAAATCTTGGCAAAGCCCGAAATCTGCGAAATTGCCGCGCGCTCTAACTGACGGTCAATCAGTTTGTCATACTCGGTGAGAATGCCGCCTGCCGAAACCTGTTCGAGTGCGCAGGTTTTGTCAAGCCCGATGAGTTTGCCTGTCGGTACGGCACTGCTCTTTAAGAGATTTGCGCCGAGGGGCGTGACGGGTTTGCCGTCGCCGTGGAAAGTAAGGCCTGCCGCCGCGTCGCGCATTTCCTGCAATTTGAGAATGGACGCCGCCATATCGGGCGCGGCAATCAGGGTGTTGAGCGCATAGGGGTCAAAACTGTTCCAGAAATCAACCAAATCCGCATAGGTGATATTTGCGCCCGCAAGACTTGCGGTCGGGGCGGGGTTTTGGTTGCCGTCGCCGTTTATCAGCACATCGACCGCGTCTTTCAACTGCGTGCGTGCAATGTATGCGCCGATTTGACGAAGGGTAACGGTGAACAAATCCAAACGCTGAAAACGGATTGCCTCGTAAGATGCAACCAACATTCTGCCGCGTTTTTTGAGTTTCACGAGATTTTCCTGCGTATGCACAACGGTTTCGGGAATTGCCGTGCCCTCGGCGGTTTCTTTCAGTTCTTTTTCGTCTGCGGTCGGCACGGAAGTAATGGTGCGGTAGTCAAGACCGTTAATGTTGGTTTTGGTCGCAACGATGTACGGCAGCAGGTCAGCCTCTTCCAAGCCTTTGCGTACCGCACGGGAAATGTATTCGGGGAACAGCGCCGCGCTGTCGGTGGTTTGGAAGAATTTTTCCACGCAGTCGCTTGCCGCACCGTGAATTTTGATGTCGAAACGCTTTAACTGGCGTTCAAATGCGTCCAAGCCTTCCAAAGCGGTCCCTTTGTAGTTTTCGGACGGGTCGATTTCTTCGAGCGCGGCGGTAAAGCCTTTGCCCGAGGTGTATAAGCCTTTGTCGAGTTTAACGGTTTCAAAATTGGACATATGTTTGTTCCTTTCTGTTGTAAGATTTTGTCATTCTGCGGCGGTAGCCGAAGAATCTCTTTTCTTGAAATTTCGTTTTTGAGATTCTTCACTTCGTTCAGAATGACAATTTTTAATTTGTCGTGATTTCGCGGAACGGGCAAGCCCGTTCCCTACGCATTGTCATTCTGAGCCGCAGGCGAAGAATCTCGTTTCACGCATGTTCATTTGTTCTGTTTGAGATTCTTCACTTCGTTCAGAATGACAACAATAAATAAAAATTTGCATAAATTCTCAATCGAGAGGGTAAGGGAAAGAAGTCCCTACAAAGCACCCCTACGATTCGGACACGCCGGGCGTGCGGTTAGAATTTGAAATCGCCGTTTTGCGCGGGGCTTTCGTTCTGCTTTTGCGCGCATAACTGCGGCACATACACGGCGGGCGCGGCGCTTTCGAGCACTTCGCCGAGGCGTTTTAATTCTTTCGTGCCCAACGGTGCGCACATTTGCTCTGCCAACCGATTGTCAAGCGTAGGCAAGGCTTTTGCAAACCCTTTGACAGCCGCGTCCAACAGCGCGGTGCGGTAGGCGGCACCGTCTGCGGCGGCACATTCGAGCGCGTCTATGCTTTCGGCAAGCGCAGAAAGGTCGGCACGAGAGAGCGTCAGTTCGTCTGTCTGCCCGTTTCGCACGGCTTTGAACAGCGCGTCGGCATCGGCAAACTGTTTTTTCGTCACGCCGGCGTTTTTCTGCGCGGGCACGGCAACGAAAGACCATTCGTAAGCGTCGGTCGGATTTTCCAAAATGAAATGGCAGACTTCGCCGTTGTAGGTTTTGCCGCGGCGGTGTGCGCAGGGCGTTTTTCGCTCGTCTGCACCGCAAATCGAGCAAATGCGCTTTTCCACGGCACAGCCGACGGAAACTTCCTTTTTAATGCCGGCGGCGATTTCCGCAATGAGCGATTCGTTTTTCGGAATGCGCGGCATATAGCAGTATGCTTTCACATAGGTGTAAGGTTCGCCGCGCGAGGTTTTGCGGGTTTCGTCGGTAATCACTTCGGTTTTAAAGGTGCGCGCGCTTTGGTCGGCGGCGTCCATACTGTGGTTTTGAATGGCGGTTTTGCCCGCAAACAAGGGAGCAAGCGTTTGTAGGCTTTCTACCGAAAAGCGTTCAAAATCACGGTCGATTTCGTTGTCGCAAAGCACGGCGGAAAAGACAAACACCTCATCGGCGGTCAAATCCTTTTGCGTGTAGCGGTTGATGGCGGCGAGTGCCTCTTCGGTCACCGCACCGTCTTCGGTTTGGGTTTGAAATTGTTTTTGCAAGGGTATCCTCCTTTCGTATCAGGCGTTTTTCTGCGGCAGATTTTGCAGAATTTCTTCGGTTTGCGCGTCCAAATGGCGCGCGGTCGCGTCCGCAACCGTGTCGCGCAGTAAAATGTCGTCCCAAAGAATATCCACTTCACCCGTGTAGCCGTAAGCACGCAAATGCGTGCGGCAGACCGTTTCCAAAACGGGCGTGAGCAATCTGCGGTAGTGTTCCAATTCCGTTGTGAGCAGGTCCGCCTGCTCTGACGCCATACGCTCGGTGGTGGACCACGAAAGACCGAGCATATACGGCGGCACGGAGAGTTTTGCGACGATTTGCTCTAACATTTGGCGCACGGGGACTTCGCTGTCTAAAATTTGGTTGTCCGCGCCGATGGTTCTAATATCCACATCGCCCACGGCAATAAAATCGCGCACCTCGCGACTGCGCATCGCTTCCCCCCATTGTTCCGCGATTTGCATGGCGCGTTCTTTGGCAAAGGTTTTGCCGCTCGTATCGTCCGACGGCTTGTAGGTCACGGCAAAGCGCACATTGCCCACGCGCTCCCAATTCTGTCCGACGGCGTTAAAGATTTTCAAAAGAACGGAAGAAACAAACGGCAGTCCCGAAAGCAGGGGTGTGCCGTAAATTTCGCCCGGCTTTGCGTTTAGTGTGCACACCAACATATTTTGTTGTCCCGGCAGGGCGTTCCCTGCCACATCGGCGCCGGCGCACACTTCTAAACGGCGGAAATCTGTTTTGGAACGGCGCAGAGTGTAGTCTTTGTGTGGCGCGTTGTATAAATAGCGCACCGCGCCGGTTTTGTCGGGTACCAATTCCGCAACGGCGGTGCCGTAGGTGAGCAGTTCCTCAAAAAAAGTGTCCAAAAACGATTGCAGGGAAACACTGCCGCTGTCCGACGGCACGCATTTCACGAGATTGTCCAAAATCGGTTGAAATCGCGCGTCGCGGCAGACCGCCTGAAACCCGCCTGTCAACCGCACCAGTTTATAAATCGCCGCGTCAATCACGGGGACAGCCTCACGCAAGGCGGAAAATAAATCCCCTGTGACACTCGGCGGCGGGTTGTAGGCAACCAAAGCGGAAAACGGCGGATTTTGTGCGTTGCCGCCGACAGCGAGCGCGGGATTTTGCGGGGGAACAGGGGTGTTTTTACGAGATTTCCTCATAGTTTCACCTCCCTTCATCGTTTACAGGCGACGGCGAAGAACGCATCGCCGCCGTCTGTTTCATACAGCACGGTTGAAACGAAATACCGCATATCGTCCATGGCGTGGTCGTGCTCTTTTTTGACCGCGTCATAGCGCGCGCTTTCGTCCCAACGGTACAGCGAAAATTCCCGAACAATATCGGCGCAGGGTTTGCAAATGCGGATTTTGCGCGATTTTAAGGCGTCCGAGGTCTTGCGAATGCCGCCGAGCACATCGTTGTCCGCGCGGCGAACGGGAAAATCTCCGTGACGGCGGATACATGCAATAAACGATGCCGCAGACGGGTCAACCACCACACATTCCACCTTTTTGTCGCCGATGAGCGTGCAAAGCGAACGGTAGTATTCCTCATCGGTCATCTGAAAGCCTTTTGCTTTGGAACTGTGGTAGAATTCGTCTATGCGATACCAGTGCCCGCCGCTTTGTCCCCAAAGCCCCATGGAAGTGGGGTTGACGGTTCCGTAGTCACACGAGACGGCATAGCGGGTACAGGATTTCGGCACATCGTAAAGATAGGTGCTGTCAAAAAACGGATACACAAGCCCGTCGCACGCCGCCCATTTCCCTTCGACAAAGCGCTCGTAAAACGCGCCGCTGTAAAGCGAACGGTAGCGTTCGAGCATCGCTTTTGAAAGTGAGGGGTTGTCCTGCATTTGAAAGTGCAGATACAGGCAGTTTTTTTCTTCGCGCTTTAAAATCCATTCTTTGTAAAACCAGTGCGCAGGGTGTTCGGGATTGCAGTTGAACCAAAGCCGCGAGCCCTCAACGGAGCATCGCGCAATCGCCTGTTCGCAAAACGAACGCGGCATCAGCGCCGCCTCGTCGAGCATCACGCCCGCAAGCGTCATTCCCTGAATGAGCGCGGCGGAGGACTCGTCCTTGCCGCCGAAATAGTAAAAGCGGTTTTTTCTGCCGCCTTTTGAGATTTCCAACAGGTTTTTGGAAATCTGCTCGTTGCATTGAAAGCCGAGTTCCGAAAGCAACGGGAGAAGCGGGGTGATGACATTGCGGCGCAAGCCCGTAACGGTTTTGCCGCACAGCGCAAAACTTTGGTCACAAAAGCGGTAAAACGCCCAAAATACAAACGACAGCGACATACAAACGGTTTTGCCGCTGCGCACGGCGCCGTCGCAGATAATGGCGTCATATGTGTGAAAGGGACTTTCATCGCACCACCACGAAAGCAGTTCCAACTGCTTTTG
>CAMGGF010000133.1 GCA_946055445.1 uncultured Ruminococcus sp.
TTTGTAAACTTTATCTGCCCCGCAAAACTCCAAATTTGCTTCTTTGTCTGCGTATTCGCTCATATCGAACCGCATGAACGGACGATTCAAAATCTCTGCCGCTTTTTCCGCTAAAAAAGTTTTACCCACACCGGGCGGCCCCGCAAACAAGAATGTTGCACGCGGACGCACGCGTTTTTTATCGGTCATGGCAAGCAATTCCGCTTGGAAATACCCCGTGGTAAATACACTGACGGCATTGTCCTGCCCGAAAATACAGGACAAAAGTGTTTCCTGCGTATTTTTTACTCTTTCCGTTAACGCAGACACCGCCTGTTTCGGATCATCTGTTTCCACCGGCTCTTCCGATTCTGCAAAACCTTTTATATCCGTAGATTCCCCTGCACAGTCACCCGTCGTATCCGTTTTTTCGCCTTGCAACAACGCCTGTATATCACTTTGCAAATCCAAATCCATTGAAATATCATCGGCATTGGGCGCGGGCTCCGCTTTTCCGAAAACGGTTTCAATAATCGGCGACGGCGAGGCAAAAATACATTCCAACACCGTATGCAAAGGCAACAAATCCAACTGTTGGTCATTTGCCATTTGCCTGGCGATAGCCATTTTCGTTTCCATATACAAAGCGAGTTCTTCCTCGGCATCTGTTTTTACGGCTAAATCAACATTTCTTTGCAGTTCTGATTTGGCTTTGGGCAGAGATACACCGTTTTGTTCGCATCTGCTTAAAACAGGCATGAGTTCTTCTCGGTTTTGTGACACAAAGGATGCGTCTTCCATCAAGTCTAAAACCGCAGTCAAAAATTTTTCGGCAGTTAACAGCAGCGAGTTCTCGTTAACCGCAGTTTTGGCGTGCACAATCACCGTATCCAACAATGCACTGTTTTTCAGTTCAGACATTTTCATTTCTCCCCATATCAGATTTCGCGGCACCTGTGCATTTTTCTGCCGACGCCTTGTAAATCCGACGCATTTCCGCAAAAATGCGCACGATTTGTCACAGCGGTTTCACAGTTGTCGATATTTAGAAAATTATATCACATTTTGGAATTATCGTCAAGTTTTTACATACAATTTCTACAAAACAATTGCACACATTCAAGGACAAATTCGGCAAAATCGCCAAACGCAAATGACCAAACCGGGCGAAAACAGTCGGGATTTTCTTTTGCAAGTTTTCTCAAATTTCAAGATGCAACACAAAAGGCGGTTTTGAAAAACAAACCGCCTTTTAAACTATTTAAAAATAAACTTAAATTTCGGCGAGGACGCCATCGAGAACCACTCTTCACCGGAGATGATGAAATGGTCGTTAAGCCGAACCTGCACGGTCCCGAACATACGAAACAGTTTGTTGGTTTCATCCACATCGGCAACCGACGGCGCGGCTACACCCTCGGGGTGATTGTGCGCCAAAAGCACTTGTGACGCGCCCGTGTGCACTGCAGCCTCCAAAAGTTTGCGCGTATTGATTTGTGTCTCGCTCGCCGTACCTTCGGAAATGAGCACGGTTTTTAACACCTTGCATTTGTGGTTCATATATACCGCATAAAAATGCTCTGTGCTTTTGCCTGCAAACAGCGCGGTGAAATATTCCCCTGCACTCTCTGCCGAATTTAAAAATAAAACCTCTTGCCCCTGCTTACTGCGGGCATATTTGCCGTACATTGCAGGAATGAGTTTGATTAAAACGGCTGTATTTTCCCCGATACCGCCGACTTGCATTAAACTTTCCACCGGCGCGTCAAACACCGCCGAAAGCGAACCGAATGCGTGAATCAGTTTATGCGCCAATTCGTTGGTATCGCGTTGCGGAATTGCATAAAACAGCAAAAGTTCGAGCGCGTTATGGTCTTCAAACGCATCTAATCCCTCACGCAAAAAGCGGGCGCGCAGACGCGCGCGGTGCCCTGTGTGGGGGTGTTTTTCCGCCGCCACCGTTATTTAATCTTGCGGCTGCCGGGTTTGACAAGTTCCAATTCCCCGGCTTTGCAAAGCGGGCAGTCTGCCGCTTCCCACGAAGTCACATCTGCGGAATACACCGCTTTAAACGGCACGCCGAAATCAATTTTGCCGCCGGTGCGGTCTACAATCGAGCCGACGCCGACAATGTCGCCGCCTGCCGCTTGCACAAGTTCAATTACTTCTTTCACAGAGCCGCCCGTAGTCACAACATCTTCCACAATCAAAACCTTTTGACCGGGCTCCACAACAAAGCCGCGGCGCAAAGTCATTTTACCGTTTTCATCGCGCTCGGTAAAGAAATTCTCACAGTGCAACGCGCGCGAAACCTCATACGCCATTTGCACCGCGCCCATTGCGGGACCGATAACCACCTGCACGCCCGCATCGGCATATTTTTCGCCCAAAGCCGCGCAAAGTTCCTCACTGTATTTGGTGTTGCGGAAGATTTTGGCGCATTGCAGATATTTGTTAGAATGTCTGCCCGAGGTCAGCAAAAAGTGCCCTTCCAAAAGGACGCCCGCCTCTTTTAACACCTCTACAACTCTTTCTTCTGTAATCATTCTTTACACTCCTTCTCGGATTTTCTACTATTTTAGCACAAAACTTGCCGTTTGAAAAGAGAAACAGGCGTAAAAATACGCCTGTTTTGTCAAAACTTTAAGAGTTTTCGAATCGCCTTGTGCCATTTGAGCATATAAAGCGTCACCAAACGCGACAACGCCACATCGTAAATCAAGAATACGACATTGCCCATACCCAAAAGCACCCAAACGCCCCATTTGCCGAAGGCTTCCATATCGTCAAGCGGCAACTGAAACACATAAATAATCACAAGATATGCCGCCACAACCGATATGTTAAAAATCAGCAATTTGAGAAGCCATAACAAGATATTCGATTTGATTTTTTGTTCAAGAATGGCTTTGACAATCGGGTAGTGCCCGCAAAACGCAACATACATCATTGCCGCTTCTTTGTCGGGCAAAATAAGCAGGGACAAGAGGCTGACCGCCGCATACACACCGAATGCCCATTTCTTGTCGACCTCAATCACAACCAGGATCAACAGCGCACCCGCCGTCAAAGGCAGTGCATACGTTAGAGTCGGTATCACCGCGGTCAGGAACATCATTATCACGGAAAGCGCCGCAACAATGCCGCCGAGTGCGGTTTTAGAAGAGTTGCGAAACGAATTTTTCTCTTTCATATCAGCACCCGGGAATTAAATCGCCGCCCATACATTCACAGCAACAATCCGCGCACCAAAGCGCTTCGCAAATTTCACAGGCAGAGCACCCGCCGCCGCGCGTTTGCCGATAGCCGCCGCGCGCGTTGTTGTTGAGATTGTTAAATGCCGCCGCATACTCGCGGTTTGCAGGGTCCATTTGACAGGCGGTGGAAAAATTGCTGTATGCTTCGTCAAACCAGCCGCGCCGCTGTTGAATCATGCCTTTGAGATAAAACCATTCTGCTGAACGCTGTTCGCGCGGAATACCGTCAAGCAACATTTCGGCGTCATCTATGCGCCCGCTGTTGATGCGCGCGCGAATGTCGGAAAACTGCGATGCGCCGGTATATGCGCCGCCGTAGTTTGCCTGCGCACCACTGCCGTAATCGGTGTAACTGTAATCTGCGCGCCCCGTCGGCGTCTGCCCGCGCAAAGCGCCTACCGCCGCGTCATATGCCGCGTCCAATTCCGTCATTTTTTGCCGCGTAATGTCGGCAAGCGGGCCGCCTTTTAAGGTATCGTCCTGATATTTCCGCGCCAAGGCACGGTACGCATCTTTAATTTGTGCCTCGGAAGCATTTTCGGGTACACCCAAAACCGCATACGGATTCATCATCAACCTTCACCTCTTGCTTGCTTTGATTTTGCGGGGCATTTACCGCCGCTTTCTGCAATGTTATACTTCGCACAAACCGCCTCTGTTGCCGTTTGCGTGCCGTCTTGCAAAATGTTTTCCAAAATGCCGCGGTGATATTCGCCGGAAAGCAAAGAGAAACTCACCGCCGCTTCATTGACCGTCATATAAATTGAACGCAAAATCTGTTCGTGCAAATCTTTTGCCGAAAGCGCCGCTTCATCGGTGATTCCGAATTTTGCCAAAAACGGATTGTACGCACCGTGTTTGAAATCCGCGCGCATATCATCGAACGCGTCCAAAAGATACACCCACCGCCCGACGCAGTATGCCAAGCGTGCAACTACGCGGCGGTTGTTTTCTTCCGCGATGCCGTGTGCAAAAATCATTTCCAGTGCTTTGGCAGACGGCTCTGCCGCACGGTCAACCGAAGTGCAGTTTTCCGTTTCCAACGATGCTTGATTTTGCATTGCCGTTTCAATTTGTTCTGCAAAATAGGGATACTTTTTCTTCGCCTTTTTATATTTCCCGCGTAAAAACGGCTTACACAAACGCGCGACAAATTTTTTAAAACCTTTGCCGTCGGCAATATTGTCGAGCACTTTTTGGTAAGACATCAGCACCGTCAGCGCCGCCGCTTCACGATACATTTCGTTCGGGTTTTCGCAATATCCGCATTTTTTCAGCGGATTAAACGGGCACCTGCCCTTTTTGTAGCAGGGCATTTCCTTACCCAAGGCACATTCCCGCAACAAAACATAAAAAGTGGCGTCATAGTTTAACAGTGCACGCGAAATCTGCCCGTATTCTTTGCCGAGGGTTTTGCAAAGGGTACAGTAAACCGCCTTGTATTCTT
>CAMGGF010000134.1 GCA_946055445.1 uncultured Ruminococcus sp.
TGAAAAAGTGAAAATACGCCGTAATATCAAATTTTCGGCATATTGTGTTCGACTCTCCTCACCTTATACTTTACGAACGACAAAAAAAATGCTATACTGAAAACAGTATAGTACGAGGAGAGTATTTCCCTATGAATTTTACGCAAATCAACCAAAACGGACTCTATGAAGGCTTTGCGCTGATTACCAAATCCGAAAAAAAGGTAACTGCCAAAGGCAAGGATTATTTGGATTTAACCCTTTCGGACAAAGACGGTGAAATTTCTGCAAAATACTGGGACTACAACGAGGCGGCGCAGGGGCAGTTCCCTGCCGAAACGCTCGTGAAGGTGCGCGGCACAATTTCGCAGTACAACGGCGCAGACCAATTTCGCGTAGAGCGCATTCGCAAGGTGACGGACGCCGACGGTGTAAATATGGCGGATTTTGTGCGCTCGGCATCGTACAGCGGCGAATTTATGTACGCGCAACTTTTGGAATGTGTAAACGGGTTCGCAGATGCAGACTTGAAAACACTCGTTTCTTATATGTTAGAACAAAACAAAGAAAAAATCCTGTACTGGCCGGCGGCTTACCGTCTGCACCACGCGCTTCGCGGCGGGCTGTTAATGCATACGCTGTCGATTGTACGGCTTTGCGAGGGCGTTTGCAAGGTGTATCCGTTCGTCAACCGTGATTTGCTTCTTTCAGGCGCGATTTTGCACGATATTGCAAAACTTTCGGAATTTGTCGTCGGCGATACGGGCATTGCCTCGGGGTATTCTATTGAGGGGAACTTAATCGGACACTTGGTTATGGGTGCGCGTATGATAGACGAAGCGGCGAAAGAACTCGGCGTTTCTGCGGAAAAATCTATGCTGTTACAGCATATGGTGCTTTCCCACCACGGCGAGCCCGACTTCGGTGCGGCGGTACGCCCGCTGTTTTTGGAGGCAGAACTTTTGTCGGAACTCGACTTAATGGACGCGCGCGTCTACCAAATTCACGACGCCACCGCACCTTTGCAAAAGGGCGCGTTTACGAACCGTTTATGGGCACTGGAAGACCGCAAAATGTATAACCACGGCCTTTCGGACAACGACAAACAGGTGCAGTTGTAATCTGTAAAGATAAAAACATAGTATAGATTTTGGGAGGTTGTTCGTATGCGAAATCACGAAGTAACGGCAAGGCAAAGGCTTTTGAATGTAGACGGGTCTTTAAAAGAGCCGGGGTTTTCACGCAGGCTTTACCAAATCTATGACCGCGCGGACATCAAAGCGCCGAAATTCCGCATTAAGGAATGGGACTATTATTTGGTACTCTGCGACGATTATGCGGTGGCGTTTACCGTTTCCGATGACGGATATATCGGCCTGCAATCGGTTTCTCTGCTCACATTCGGCGAAACCCCTTGGGAACACACCGAAACCGTGCTGACGCCGTTCCCGATGGGCAAATTAAAAATGCCCGCAACGAGCGAAACGGGTAATGTGGTTTACCGTGACAAGCGGCTGTACCTTTCCTTTGAAAAAACGGAGGGCAAGCGGCACATTGTGTGTCAATTCAAGAATTTTTATGAGGGCAATACCTTTTCGTGCGACATCACCTTGGAACAGCCCGATATGGACACGATGGTGATTGCAACGCCGTGGAAAGAGGACAAAAAAGCCTTCTACTACAACCAAAAAATCAACTGTATGCGCGCAAGCGGCGCGGCGCAGTTCAATGGGAAAACATACACCTTCCACCCCGAAACCGATTTCGGCACGCTCGACTGGGGGCGCGGCGTTTGGACCTATGACAACACCTGGAACTGGGGCTCGGGTAATGCGGTTGTGAACGGCAAGCCGTTCGGCTTTAACATCGGGTACGGCTTCGGCGATACCGCAGCGGCAAGCGAAAATATGCTGTTTTATGACGGCGTGGGCCACAAATTAGACGATATTACCTTCCATATCCCCGCTTCGTCTTACACCGACCCGTGGAAAATTTCTTCGAGTGACGGGCGGTTCGAGATGGATTTTGTGCCGATTTTAGACCGCGCGGCGAAAATCGATGTCAAAGCGATTGTCACCGACCAACACCAGGTATTCGGCAAAATGACGGGTACGGCGGTTTTAGATGACGGCACGGCGCTCGAAATTCAAGATTTAATGTGCTTTTGCGAGCGCGTACACAATAAATACTAAAAGGAACATTTAAAGATGGACTGGACCGAAGTAAAAATTGAAATTCCCGCAGAGTGCATTGACCGCGCGGCAGATATTGCGAATATGGTTGTCCCCTACGGGATTTATATTGAGGATTACCGCAATTTAGAGGCGGAAACCTTTGAAATCGCCAACATTGATTTGATTGACGAGGAACTTTTACAAAAAGACCGCACAAAAGGCTATGTGCACATATATATATCCCCCGAAGAAAACCCGCAAGAGGCGGTGGCATTTTTGTCGGAACGCTTCACAGCGGCGGGAATCCCACACAAAATGGATTTGAGTCTTTGCAAAAACGAGGATTGGGAAAACAACTGGAAAGAATATTTCAAGCCGATGAAAGTCGGCGAAAAACTGCTCATTCAACCCCTTTGGATTGACGAAGTTGACAATCCCGAACACCGCGCGGTGCTTTCCATTGAACCGGGGCTCGCCTTCGGCACGGGCGGGCACCATACCACACGGCTGTGCTTGGAAACGCTCGAACGCTATGTAAAGGCGGGCGACGCGGTGCTCGACACAGGTTGCGGCAGCGGGATTTTGGCGATTGCTGCCTTGCTTTTGGGTGCGGGGAAAGCCGTTGGGGTTGACATTGACGAACTCGCCGTAAAAACCGCCGCAGAGAATGGAGAGCAAAACGGCTTTACAGAGCCGCAATTCACCGTTTTACAAGGCAACCTTGCCGACAAGGTCACAGGCGCTTACGATGTGGTGGTCGCGAACATTGTTGCGGATATTATTATGCTGTTCGCGAAAGATGTCGGGCGGTTTTTAAAGCCTGACGGCGTGTTCATCACCTCGGGCATTATCGATACACGCGAACCGGAAGTGCGCGCCGCCCTCGAAGAAAACGGCTTTGCCGTGTTGGAGCGAAACGAGCAAAACGGTTGGGTTTGTTTTGTGTGTAAGAAAGCATAAAGCAGTTTGATATGATTTTGCCGGGCGCCGATTTTAAATTACTTTTACATTTATTTATACTTTGTTCATTGACTTTTATTTCGGTTATGGGTATAATACCCATATAATCTTTTTTGGGAGGAAGTTTCTTATGAAAAAAGCATTAAAAGTTATTGCGATTATCGCCGCGATTGCAGGCGCTGCATTCGCCGCATATGTTCTTGTTAAAAAATATGTGGACAGCAAAAAAGTTGTCATCGGCAACGATGCGGAAAACTATGTTTCCTGCTCTTGCTGTGACGACACCTTTGTTTCCGAAACCGTTGCGTAAAGCGTAAACCAACAAAAACGGGTTGCAAAAGCAACCCGTTTTTTGTTTTCTGTATGCTATTTGCTTTTTGGGCGGGCAATCATCGACACTACAAGTCCCGACAGCATCGCGGCGGAAATACCCGCACTGCCCGCTGAAAGCGGACCTGTCAAAACGCCGAGCAAACCGTCCTCGCGAATGGCGTCCTTTGTGCCCTGTGCCAACAGATTGCCAAAGCCTGTTAAAGGTACGGTTGCCCCACAGCCTGCAAAATCCGCAAGCGGTTGGTAGAGCCCCAACGCGCCCAGTACCACGCCCGCAACCACAAATAAAACCAAAATACGCGCCGGCGTAAGTTTTGTGCAATCCATCAGCAACTGTCCGACCGCGCAAATCGCGCCGCCTACCAAAAATGCTTTTAAAAAAATCATAAGCGTTCCTCCCGATACTACATTTTGCCGAAAAGTTTGTTTTATACGCAAAAATGTGGTAAAATACCGTAGAAATTCTTTTTTGAGGTGATGATTTTGAACAGTACCTTTGATTGTTATACACTGTATAACGGCGTACAGGTGCCGTGTATTGCATTCGGCACTTGGAAAATGCCGAACGAGGTTGCCGCCGCGTCGGTTACTTATGCACTCCAAAACGGTTACCGTCATATTGACACGGCGGGCGCTTATCAAAACGAAGTCGGCGTCGGCGAAGGGATACGCAAAAGCGGTATTGCACGCGGCGAAATTTTTTTGGTCAGCAAACTGCCCAATGCCGACCACGGTTACGAAAAAACGATTGCCGCGTGCGAGCAGTCTCTTCAAAAACTCGGCGTAGACTATTTGGACGCCTATCTCATTCACTGGCCCGTGCTTGTGGAAAATCAAGACAGCGTCGAAGAGGATTTGTGCGACACCTGGCGCGCATTTGAACGGCTGTATCAAGACGGCAAACTGCGCGCCTTGGGCACGAGTAACTTTTTAGAAGAACACATTGACCTGTTAAAAGCAAACTTCAAAAACTACCCGATGATAAACCAAGTGCAGTTACATCCGCAAAATCCGCAGGAAGAAATGGTCGCGTACTGCAAAGAAAACCGCATTTTACCTGAGGCGTGGAGTCCGCTGATTCAAGGGCAGGCGTTCAAGCGCGAACTGCTTGTGGAAACCGCCGCAAAATACGGTGTGAGCGTGGCGCAACTTTGCATTCGCTGGATTTTCCAAAAAGGCGTTGTGCCCGTGCCGAAATCGACCACGCCCGAACGCA
>CAMGGF010000135.1 GCA_946055445.1 uncultured Ruminococcus sp.
AGTCAAATGCTACGCATTTGACAGCCCCCTCGTCAGAGGGGGCAAAAACGGCGGGGGCAAGCCCCCGCCCTACCGTGCAAATTCAAGTTTGCGAAAAAAAACAGGGTATTATATCGTACCCTGTATTTTTTTGCTATGTAATTACTTAAAACTCAACAGTCCATCGGGGGAGAATGATAAAAACACTATTGTAAATGATATTTTGACTCCCTTCTGCGAAAATACAGATGAGAGTCCGCTTTTTGGAGTTGCGCTTCTCTAATCCGTCTTGTTCTTCCTCCAAGCACGCATTTTTTTAATATCGCTACTCGCCTGTGCCCAAAAACTACACTGTTTCCCATCTGCAGTATTCACCGTCACTTTGTGACCTGTACCGTGTATGCCTCGTACGGATTTCACGGAAAAAGAGCGAATGTATTGGCGGTGAAATGCACAACTTCCAGCAATAATCAGCCAATCGTCAGATAAATAGGTTATCGTTCCCGCAATTTTATGCGCATGATTATCGTTAAAAACTGTATGCAAATAGTTTTCCTGCACAGAAATCAGGCGCTTAAAACGAAATACATACAAAGTGCTGATACAAAATATCAACACACCCAATAAAAGCGGTAAAAATATCAGCCAAATATCATAAGGGAGAACATCTGCAAACAATGAAACAATAAAAAACAGTATAGAAATCGGTGAACAAATACATAAAAGCAGAATGGCATTTCGTTTAAGATAAATACGAATATATTTTTGCACTGTATTTTTCACTTTTTACCTCTCCTGCATTATATCATTTAAAGCTCGGCAATTCGTCGAGGGTGATGACATACTCGCTGTTGTAAATTTCGTTTAGACTCTCTTGGGTGTTCGTATCGATAAGCCATTCGGTGTGCCAAGTCATAAACGCGCCCCACGGCGTTTTTTCAAATTGTTCTACGGTCGGAATTTGCCCGCATTCGTGCATCCACAGCGGTTTTTTGCCTTTTGTAACCCGGTTTACGCCCTTGTAAAGCCGTTGTTCTGCACCGTTTTCAGCCACCTCGTAACTGTCCGCGCCCGCAATGTCGCAATACGCGTCGCCGGGGTACCATTTTTTCATATCCTCGCCGTTATGGGAATATCCCAAAACCCAAATCAAGTTGTTGAGCCCCAAATCCTCTGTAAAGTGGTCATACATCAAAATCCAAAGTTTTTTGAAATTTTCTTCGCCGCCTTTACCCCACCAAAACCATTGTCCGTCGAACTCGTGAAACGGCCGCCAAATTACGGTAACGCCCATTTCCTGCAACTGTAAAAGCGCTTTGCCGGCGTTGTCCATATTTTCCGTAAATGCTTTGTTTTCCGCCGTTCCCTCGGTCAGCACTAAATCCCAATTCGGAATTTCGTCCGCTTTGCAGTGATCATAATTCCCTGTAAAATCCGCGCCGCAATGCCAACAAATCGTCACAAGTCCGCCCTTTTGCCACCAATCTGCGGCACGCTCGACGACGCCGTCAAAATCATCGTTCATAAAGTCCGAACCGCGCATCGCAGGCAGTTTACCCGTCGCAGCATATATGTAATGCATTTCGTATTCGGGGCTATCCATCCAAGTGGACTCCTGTTGCCCCGAAATAATCTTGTTTTTGTATGTATCGCAAATATAGGCGTACACCTTTTTCGTGGTTTCGTTTGCATTGGGGTTACTTAATTGCATTTCCGCCTGTTTTGTACCGTGCAGAGCGCACGCGCGCAACATCGAAAAACACAGCAGAATTGCCAACACGCGCAAACCTTTTTTCAACATTTTTCGCACTCCTATCTTTTCGTTTCGCTGTTTCAAAAACAGGGGACTACACCCTGTGTTCCCCTTGTCTTTTTGAAGAACAAATTGGGGTTTGTCCATCCAACCGTAGGGGCGGGTTATTCCCCTGACAGGGGAAATGTCCGCGAATGCGGACAAAAGGGTGCCCGTTTTCGGAGAAAATCCACGCCCGCATAAAATAACATCCGAATCCACGGGCGGGCGCGCAATGCGCGCCCCTACAACGGGGCGCCGAGTCGTCGCCCCCTACGCTCGTATTGCATTTATGCGTAGGGAACGGGCATTGCCCGTTCCGTTAATTACCCCCCCACAAATCCAAATTTAATAAGAAATCTGCCAATCTTTCAATCAATCCCCGCTTTTTTTGCAGAGCGCGGGGAACAGCCCTCTGTCTTATCTTATTTGTCGCCGTCTTTTCGCGCCGCAAAATACAAATCAAACGGCGTATAGCCGCAATTTGCCCATTTACGGGTATTATTATTAACTTCGGTCATCTTTTGAATCAATGCATCGGCTTGTGCCGTATTTTCCGGATTTATATGGAATTTATCAATTAAGCTGTATTGTGCTCTCGGCGGCTCTTCGATTCGAATAGCCCACAACAATTCTTCCATAAAGGTATTCGTCACAAACAGATTGACTTGCATATCCATCGTTAAAAACCGCACCAATTCTTTCGTTTGCGGTGTTTGTTCAAAATAATGCGCGTTGGCATAAGAAAGAATTTCCTTTTCTTGCGGCATATAGTATGTCTTACCGGACTGATATGATACTATCTCATCGATTTTTTCCTTATCCACCTGTTTATTTATAATTGCATTGCTGTATATTTGGTAATGCATATACGAGTGTCGCACCAGCTTATCCGCGCATTTCATAAATTCTTCCTTTAAAAGCTTGGGCTGATTGTACCGATTAAACACTTTCAGGAATTGTCTTATAGTCACAAATCCGTATAAATTGACACATCCCTTTAAATATGTGTCCATTACCTTTTGGCGCTCGGTTAATGCGTATCGATTTGCCATAATTATACTCCCATTTTAATTGATTGTCGGGGACAGTCCCCTAGATTTTTCCTTCTGAAAAAATAAACTTTAATTTAATCTTTTAAAGTTTGAATGACCGCTTGATTCCATGCGTCGGGCTGTTCAAAATTCACCATATGTGCGGCGTTCTCAATAACAACAAATTTTTTGAAGGGCGCCTGCAAATTTTCAAACCACCGTTTCGTCGTCTGCACGGGGCAAACAAAATCTCGTTCCCCCGAAATCAGCAAAATAGGAACATCTAAACTTGTAATCTCGGATATTTTATCTTCCTTGTTGATTTCCGGGTTTAAAAACTGTACGGAGTAGTTTATGCCACGCAAAACCTGCAAAATATGTTTTGAGTAGCATTGTAAATACAAGGAAATATATTTCCGCATATTCAAATTGCTGTTTGGGTGAATATACCCGCCGTACTTGTGTACGAGTTTCCCCACAAATGCCCGCGCCTGCTCGGTGTCATTCGGATAGGTCATACCGACAGGTGTCCCGAAGTGCTGTAATTTTCCAATGACTTTTTCATCTCGTTTGGCTGTTGCTTCCTGCAAAACGAAATTATATTTCTCTATCTCATCCGCAAAGGAAGAAATACCCTGTCCTGTGCCGATATAATATTTTATGTATTGCGGGTAAAGTTTTGTAAATCGCAGTCCTAAATATGCGCCCCAAGAATGCCCTGCAAGGTAGATTTTATCTTGATGATACTCACGAATGAAATACAAGACCAATTCTTTTAAATCCGAAAGCATTAAATCAATTGTAAGCTTTTCTTTCGTGTTTGCTTCGATAAAACTGAGTCCTGCGCCTCTTTGGTCCCAGCAAACTACGGTAAAATACTTTGTAAACGAACTGTTATACCGGCGCACAAGCGGTCTGTCAGGTGATCCCGGTCCGCCGTGGACGATTAAAAGTATCGGATTTGAAAGTTCCTCATACAACACCAAAATATTCTGTTTCGAGCCATTAACATCTATATAAAATTTCTTTTCTTGCATTTCAATCACCGAGAATATTATAACATAATGAGATATTGCTACGCAATATGAAATAATTCACCTCGTAAATTATGAAATTTTCTGCTTACGCAGAAAATGAAATAAGGACCTGACTTCGTCAGAACCTTGTTATTCGTTGCACGCATAATAAAATTCGTTCCCTCATATGCCGTAGGCATATTTCACATTTGCGAAGCAAATATTTCATATCGAAGATATTTCACTCGTTCCGTAAGGAACGAATTTCATTGAAAAAAGCACTTGCAAAAGCAAGTGCTTTTTTCATGGCTCCCCGAGTTTTGCTCGAACCAACGACATAAACGGTCAGAAATATCGTCGCACTGCTCGGCCTGCAGCACTTCGCATTGCTCGTATTTCTTCCTGCGCAGGCACCGCCTTTTTCTGCCACTGGCAGCGGCGGTGTCTGCGCCAGTTAACAGCCTTCGGCTGCACATTCAAAATGCTGTTTCAATCAAAGTGAAAAATCAAAAAAAGAAACCATCCGAATGGATGGTTTCTTTTTTTGGCTCCCCCAGTTGGACTCGAACCAACGACATTTCGGTTAACAGCCGAACGCTCTACCGACTGAGCTATGGAGGAATATGGAAACCGACTAAGTAGGACTTAATCGGTTTTTTGATGTCGGCATCGACCTATTTTCCCGGGCCGCTTCCAGCCAAGTATTTTCGGCACGAATGAGCTTAACTACCGTGTTCGGAATGGGAACGGGTGGACCCTCATCGTCATAAACACCGACTATGTAATTTACACAAG
>CAMGGF010000136.1 GCA_946055445.1 uncultured Ruminococcus sp.
CAAAAGAAAAGTGTATCGAAAACGAGATTCTTCGCCTGACGGCTCAGAATGACAAATATAAATTAAAATTTACGGCAGATGGAAACTTTTTTCCTTTTTGGAAATATTTTTCGAAAAATTACAAAAAAAGTATTGACAAAACCAAAAACAGGGCATATAATACCCGTACAGTACGAAATGTTCCCGCATTCTGCTCGTAAAAGTGCTGCGTATTGAGGGGAAATGACAAGTGAACAAAACAGTTTTTCGAAATAAAAAAGGTTTTTCGCTTGTGGAATTGATGATCGTTGTTGTCATCATGGGGATTTTGGTGGCGGTTGCGATTCCGGTTTACGGCGCGGTTACCAGCAACGCCGAAAAAAAGACCTGCCACGCGAATTGCCGCACCATTCAGGAAATGGCGGTCAACTATCGAATGATTGACATTGAATCGAGCCAGTATTCCGCTATTCTGAAAGGCAGCACCACCGTGACGATTGCGAACCAAACGGAGGCGCAAGCAAAATTGCACACCAGTTTTTTGGCGAATTTTGACGAAAGTCAGTTTCCGGTTTGTCCGACGGGCGCGCAATACCAAATCACCGTTGTGGACGGTATACCCGGTGAATTCCGTGTGGTTTGCGCCGAACACGGCGACAGAGAAGGCAATTTCCTGCCCTAACGGGGCGAAAAGCGCAACGCGTTTTTTCCAAAACAGAAAATATTTAAAAAAATCTCACATTTTTTTACAAAAAAGTCTTTACAACTTGTTTTTATTGGTATATAATGACAATACAAAGTTACGGAGTATTCACCTTTTGCAACATTTTCACAGGTATTACGGGAATTCACCCATAATATAAAAACACATATTTTTCCAAAAAGGGAGAGAGTTTTATGAGAAAACTTATGCACAGCAAAAAAGGTTTTTCACTCGTTGAATTGATGATCGTTGTCGTCATCATGGGTATCCTTGTTGCAGTTGCGATTCCGGTTTACGGCGCAGTAACCAAGAACGCAGCAAAGAAAACCTGCGACTCCAACATCAAAATCATCAAAGAAAACCTCAACAACTTCCAGATGGCTGGCGACGAATCCGGCACATTGACCTGGGATCAGTTGAAGAGCAAAATCGGTTATACAAGCACTGCGGTAGAATTGAAAGATGGCAATGCTGCTTCTTTCCAAGCAACTTTCGAAGGCAACACCTACCCGAGATGCCCGAAAGCCGGCGACAATCAGTTTTACACTGTTGACCTGGGTGCACCGGGTACATTCAAAGTTCTCTGCACTTCTTCGGATCCTGACGCTTCCAACCATCAGAAGGCGTAATCAAAACAGTTTATAAGTTTTGAAACACACAATTCCCCCGCAATGCTTTGGCATTGCGGGGGTTTTCTTTTTTGAAAAACCGCTTTGCATTCTTTGAAAACTGTGGTATACTATGTTTTATATATAGAAACATTTGCCTTTTGCGTGCCGTTTGCAGTTTGGCGCGCAAATTCAAGGAAATCAAACAGAACGGACGGATATTGTATGAACGCATTTCTCCAAAAACGAAAAAAATGGGTTTTCAGCCTGCTTTCTGCCCTTTGCGCGCTTGCCTTGTTGCTGATTATGTTTGCTGTCGGCGGCGTTGCACCTTTTGGGGACAATACGCTTGTGCGCGGCGACGCGGCACTGCAATATGTGCCCTTGCTTTCCGAAGCACAGCGGTCTGTGCGGGAGGGCGGCTCTTTGCTGTATTCCTGGGCGGACGGTTTGGGCGGCAACCGGTACGCCACGGTTTGCTACTATTTGCTCAATCCCTTTAACGCGGTGGCGCTGTTGTTCTCCCCTGAAAATGTGACCGACGCTTATGCGCTGGTGATTGTGCTCTCGATTATGCTTGCCGCGTTTTGCGCGGCGTGGTATTTGCAAAGCCACTTTTCGCGCAGTGACCTTTCTACCGTTCTGTTTTCCCTTTTGTATACATTTTCAGGCTTCTTTTTTGCGTATTTTTACAACACCATGTGGCTGTTGCCCTTTGCCTTGTTGCCGCTTGTGGCGCTCGGCATCGAAAATCTTACAAACGGCGGAAAACCGTGGTTGTATCTTGTGAGTTTGGCACTTTGCATTTTCACCAATTTCTATTTGGGCTATATGATTTGCATTTTTTCGGTGCTGTATTTCTTCGTTTGCCTGTTTTCCCGAAAAATCAACAAACAGGGCGAAGACGATGTGGTGCTTTTGCCGACATTGCTGAAATTCGGCGGCGCGTCGCTTGCGGCGGGCGGCCTTTGCGGTGTGACGCTGTTGCCGATGATTCGCGCGCTTTCCGTTGCCTATGTGAAAAGCATTTTTGAAGCAGACGGCTTGCTGTTTTTCAATCCGCTTGACTTTTTGACGGTGCATTTACCGGGTGTTTTGCCGCCCAATATGGTGATGACGCAATACACCCTGCCCACGCTGATGCTCGGCTCGGCGGCGTTGGTTTTGCTGCCGTTGTATGCGTTTGTAAAGTCCGCACCGAAAAACGAGCGCGGCGCGCATATTGTGCTGACGGTTTTGCTGTTGGCGTCCTTTGAAATTCCGACAATTTACTATATTTGGCACGGGTTCAGCGCACCTGCGGCACTGCCGTACCGTTTCATTTTCCTGTATGCGTTTTTGCTTGTGAAAATGGCGTATACGGTGTGGAATCACCTCGAAGAAGTGCGCGTGCCGCTGTTCGCGGTCAGCGGTGTACTGCTTGCGGCGGCGTACATATATTCCTTTGTGCGCTATCGCCATATTTACCCGACCGCGCTGACCGTCGGCGCCGTTTGCACCGTGCTTTTGCTTGTGCTGTTTTTGGTGCTTCGCAAAGTGCCGAAAAGCAGAAAAGCCGTTACCGCGCTTGCGCTGGTGATTACGGCCGCGCAACTTTGCGCCTGTGGAAAGAACGCAGTTCCCGGTACGGCAAAAAGCGTGTATTTACCGCTTGCCGAAGCAACTGCGGCGGCGCGTGAACTGACGGACACGGCGGCGGGCGGTGCGTTTTACCGCGCGGAACTTGCCGAAAGCAACTATATTACGCGGTCGGATTATAATATCGTCGGCGCTATGCTTGCGGGCAGTGCCTACGGCTATAACGGGGTATCCACCTTCTCCTCCTTGTGCGATACCGAAATGGCATTTTTGCAATATGATATGGGCAACTACGGCAATTTGAGCAACGGCTATGCCTATGCTTCGCAAACGCCGATTTATAATACGCTGTTCGGTGTGGAATATGTTTGGGACAATGCCGATGCCGTAAAGGGCGACCCGTATTATACCGCTGTCGGCACGGCAGAGGGCATCACGGTGTATCGGTCCAACGGCTATTTGGGGTTAGGACTTCTCAGCAATCCCGAAGTCGAAACATGGGACGGATACAGCATCAATCCGTTTGTTTCGCAAACCTCTTTGTGGCAGGCAATGACCGGGCAGGCAGATGTGCTTGAAAATATCCCGATGGATACCATTCATTTTTATAACAGCCACGCGGTTACACAGGAGCAAATTGCCGCGTCCGGCGAAGACGGTTCTTTGCATCGGCACGAAGAGGGCGAAGAAGAACACGAGGGCCACGAAGACGAGGCAGAGGGCGAAGATACAGCGTTGTTTGACGCGCTGAAACAGGTAGACGGGTACTGCGCTTACAAAGCAGACAGCGAGGATTACCGCGTGACCTACACATTTGTCCCGCAAAAAACGCAGAATATCTTTTTGAATGTGCGCGCGGGTATGTTTGACACGCTGACCATAGATAACGAAAGACAGGTCACCTTCCTCGGCAAGCGCGTGGTGGATTTAGGACTGCGGCAGGCAGGCGTACCGATTACCGTTACCTTTTCTTTAACGGACAAATCACTGTTCGGCGGCGTGACGGAGAATTTGTACGATGACGCGGTATATCTTGCCGCGGCGGGCGTGAATGACCAAGCATACAAAGCCGGCTTGCAGGCGTTTTCCGATAACGGCGCGTTTGCAATCGACGAATTTTCCGAAACCGAAATAAAAGGTACG
The DNA here is from genome assembly GCA_946055445.1 of uncultured Ruminococcus sp. Lineage (GTDB taxonomy): Bacteria > Bacillota > Clostridia > Oscillospirales > Acutalibacteraceae > Fimenecus. Next base: position 4,012 of record CAMGGF010000136.1, read on the forward strand.
GTTTCCGCCACCCAAGATTGCGTCATGACCATGGCAATGCCGTATGACGAGGGTTGGACGGTGACGGTAGACGGCGAAGAAATCGAATGGATTGAGCACAGTTCGCATTGGATGATGTTCGCCGTACCCGCGGGCGACCACGAAATCGAAATGCGCTATTTCCCGCAGGGGTTAAAAGAAGGCATATTTGTTTCGGCGGCAACGGTTTTGGTGCTTTTGCTTTTCGTTTTGCTTTCTAAAATGCGCGAAATGCGCCTTGCCGAAGAATCACAGGAAACCGCCGAAGATACACAATCGCAAAATCCGACAGAAACAACCGTTGCAGGCGTTCCCGAAGAAACAGGGGAAAATGCGCCGAAAGCGGCGGAATAAAAGGGGAGAATGCAGATGGATTACGAAGCGTTCATATTGATGGATAAAATTTTTGTCGGCGTATTTGTGTTTTTGTTCGGCGTGGTCATCGGCAGTTTCTTAAATGTACTGATTTACCGACTCCCGCGACACATCAATTTCACAAAAGGCTCGTCCTTTTGCACCACCTGCAAGCACCCGCTGAAATGGTATGATTTATTTC
>CAMGGF010000137.1 GCA_946055445.1 uncultured Ruminococcus sp.
ATTTCCGCGTAATATGCTAAACTATTTTTATATTTTATAATATCTTGGAGGGATCCGATATGTCTATGCGCTCCATTTTCACGGACAAGGTGGATAAAACCCGTCCCTTGCCCGAATATCCGCGTCCGCAATTGGTGCGGGAAAATTGGCTGAATTTAAACGGTGAATTCGACTATGCCATTTTGCCGCGCTCTGTGAAGTGGGCAGAGGAATTTGACGGTAAAATTTTAGTGCCGTTTGCCGTAGAAAGTATGCTTTCCGGCGTGGAAAAACCGCTATTGCCGAGTGACCGCCTGTGGTATCGAAAAGTGTTTTCCATTCCCGAAACGATGTTGGGAAAGCGTATTTTACTGCATTTCGGTGCGGTGGATTGGCAGTGTAAGGTTTATATGAACCACACGCTTGCGGGTACGCATTCGGGCGGATATTGCGCGTTTTCCATAGACATTACGGAATTTTTACAAGCAGGCGACAATGAGTTGGTGGTCTGCGTCTATGACCCGACCGACGCAGGCTGGCAACAGCGTGGAAAACAAGTCACCAAAACGCACGGCTTTTGGTATACGGCTACCTCAGGTATTTGGCAGACCGTTTGGTTGGAGGCTGTACCGGATTTATATATCACCAAACTTCGCTTCTTGCCGGATATAGACCGAGAAGTTGTGCGCATTCAAACTGAATTGAATGCGGAATCAGACGCGCAACTGCGCGCAACGGTGATGTTTGACGGTGAAACCGTATTTTCCGATTGTATTTCGGTCGATGCGGAAATCGGTGTGCCGAAAGCAAAACTTTGGAGTCCCGAAGAACCGAATTTGTACGATGTGCGACTAGAATTACTGCAAAACGGCGAACCTGTTGATATCGTCACAAGTTATTTCGGTATGCGCAAATTCAATGTTGCCAAAGACGAATTCGGTGTTGTGCGGCTGTTTTTAAACAATAAGCCATACTTTCAGCGGGGACTTTTGGACCAAGGCTACTGGCCCGACGGCGGTATGACGCCCCCAACGGACGAGGCGATGATTTTTGATATTGCCGAAATGAAACGGTTAGGTTTCAATATGCTTCGTAAGCACATTAAAATTGAGCCGCTTCGTTGGTATTATCACTGCGACCGTTTGGGTATGCTTGTGTGGCAGGATATGATGAGCGGCGGCAAATATATCGGTGATTTTTATGCAGGTTTTTTGCCGAATATCGGCATTTTAAAGGTCAAAGATGACAAATATACCACATTCAGCCGCGGCGAAAAAAAGTGGCGCGATGACTATAAACGCGAACTGTCGGAAATGGTGGAATTGTTGTATAATTCGGTTTCCATTTATGCTTGGGTGCCGTTTAATGAGGCGTGGGGGCAGTTTGATGCTTTAAAAATTTGCGAATATGTGCGCCACATGGACGCAAGCCGCGTGGTTGACCACGCCAGCGGTTGGTATGACCAGGGCGGCGGTGATATTCAAAGTATGCACAAATACATTTTGCCGATTCGTATGCGCAAACCCGATGACCGCGCATTTGTCATTACCGAATACGGCGGGTATTCACAAAAAGAGGCGGGGCATATGTGGAATTCACAAAAGGCGTTCGGGTATTTGATGTTTAAGGACAAGGCCTCGCTTTCCGCCGCCTATGAAAAACTGCACAAAAAGCAAGTCATTCCGTTGATTGAAAAAGGTTTGTGCGGAACGATTTATACCCAACTTTCCGATGTGGAAAACGAGGTCAATGGGATATATACCTATGACCGCGCTGTGCTAAAACCCGACGAGAAAACGGTTATAAACATCAACAAACTGATGCAGTATTAAGAGGGGAATGCTTGTGGATACACAAAAGGTAAAATTAAACCAAAAACTGAAATTGCTTTTGGTGCTCGATTTACTGGTGCGACAAAGTGACGAGAATAACCCTGTGGATATTGAACAAATTCTGCTTTTTCTGAAAAATCACGGGATTGTTTGCGAGCGTAAGTCGGTGTATAACGACATCAGCATTTTAAAGGAATTCGGGTACGATATTTTGCACACCAAAACGCCGAAAAACGGGTATTTTTTGGCTTCGCGCGAGTTTGAAGAGGCGGAAATTCGCTTGCTTTGCGATGCGGTGCTGGCGGCAAACTTTATTTCACCGAAAAAAAGCGCGCAACTTTGTGAAAAAATCTTAAAGCAGTTAAGCGTGGGGCAGGCAAAAGAAATTCAGGGGCAAGTTTATTTTGAAAACAGCACAAAATCTACAAATGAGTCAATCTATTACAATGTTGACAAATTAAACCGTGCAATTCGGCGCGGGAGAAAAGTTGCTCTAACTTACCGCCGCCGCATTATCAGCGAGCAAAGTGCTGTGGAATTTGAGGAAAGAAATCATATTATAAGTCCGTACGGTATGATATGGAAAGATGACCACTATTATTTGGTCGGGAACAATGTGAAATATGATAATATTATGGTTCTGCGTGTAGACCGTATTCGCACACTTGAAATTATGGAAACAGAGCGTGTACGGCCGTTTTCGGAAGTTTCGCCGTATAAAACACACTTTGATACGGCAGACTATGCAAAAACGCATTTTAATATGTTTACAGGCACAACCGAGCGCGTGGAACTTGTCTGTCGCAAAGAATTGATTGAACCGGTGCTTGACCGTTTCGGTGAAGATATCCGTATTATGCGCGTAAATGACGATAAATTTAAAATGACGGCGGATGCCGCTGTCAGTGAGGGCTTGGTTTCTTGGATTATGCAATTCGGCGGCAAAATGCAGGTTGCCAAACCGCAATCTTTGAAAAAAATGGTTATGCAACGCGCGTCTGATATTATGAAACTGTATGTGATTTAACAGATTGTGCATTCTACACAAAAAAATTTCCAAATTTTTCAGCACTTATCCGCCTTGCCACTTGAAAAATACAGAAGTTTGTTATAAAATAAACAAGGTTAATAAATAGGTTAATCATACTCTCTGAAAGGATGATAAAAATGAGCGCACTCAACAAAATGACCGTTGAAGATCTTGATGTTAAGGGGAAACGCGTATTGGTACGCTGCGACTTTAATGTCAAAATGGAAAACGGTGTCATCACAAGCGACAAACGCATTGTTGCATCGCTTCCCACCATTCAGTATTTAATTAAAAACGGCGCAAAGGTGATTCTTTGCTCACACCTTGGCCGTCCGAAAGGGGAAGTAAACCCCGAGTTTTCCATGAAACCCGTTGCGGCAAGACTTTCCGAACTCCTCGGTCAGGAAGTGAAAATGGCTGACGATGTTGTCGGCGAAAGCGCGCAGAAACTCGCCGCAGAACTCAAAGACGGCGAAGTACTTTTGCTTGAAAATGTTCGCTTTGAGCCGGGAGAGACCAAAAATGATGTGGAACTCTCCAAGAAATTTGCGGCGCTTGCAGATTTGTATGTTAACGATGCATTCGGTTCCGCACACAGAGCACATTCCTCTACAACCGGCGTTGCGGAATTCCTGCCTGCGGCTTGCGGATACCTTATTCAGAAAGAAATTCAGTTTATCGGCGGCGCACTTGAAAATCCGAAGAGACCGCTTGTGGCTATCCTCGGCGGCGCAAAAGTTTCCGACAAAATCGGCGTTATCACCAACTTGATTGACAAGTGCGATACCCTGATTATCGGCGGCGGTATGGCTTATACCTTTATGAAATCTTTGGGCCACAGCATCGGCGATTCTCTTTTAGAGGCGGATAAAGTGGAACTTGCCGCTGAAATGATGAAAAAAGCGGAGGAAAAAGGCGTTAAGTTCTTAATTCCCGTTGACAATAAAGTCGGTAGAGAATACAAAGCGGATACCGAGGCTATGGTTGTCAATTCCGATGAAATTCCCGACGGTTGGATGGGTCTTGACATCGGTCCGAGAACACAGGAAATCTTTGCTGACGCTGTAAAAGATGCAGGAACGGTTATTTGGAACGGACCTATGGGCGTTTCCGAGTGGGAAAACTTCGCGGCCGGTACGGTTGCAGTTGCAACGGCGATTGCAAACAGCGGCGCAATTTCCATCATCGGCGGCGGCGACTCCGCGGCGGCAATTCAGAAACTCGGCTTTGCTGACAAGATGTCCCACATCTCCACCGGCGGCGGCGCTTCCCTTGAATACCTCGAAGGCAAAGAACTTCCCGGTATTGCGGCATTGAACGATAAATAAGAAATCACGGTTACAGGTGGGTATTTTGTACTCACCTGTAAACTTGTAAAGAGGAGCAAATGATATGAAAAAAGAACTTCGTAAAGCAGTTATCGCAGGTAACTGGAAAATGAACAAAACCCCGTCCGAAGCAAAGGCACTCATTGAAGAAATGAAGCCCTTGGTTGCAGACGCAAAATGTGATGTTGTACTTTGCGTTCCGTTTATTGACATTCCCGCCGCTGTGGAGGCTGCAAAAGGCTCCAACATCAAAATCGGTGCGGAAAATGTTCATTTCAAAGCATCAGGCGCATATACAGGTGAAGTTTCCGCCGATATGCTCAAAGAAGCAGGCGTTGAATATGT
>CAMGGF010000138.1 GCA_946055445.1 uncultured Ruminococcus sp.
CAAAAATCTACTCGTTTTAAACTGCTCTGCACCGAAAACAACGAGAGTACGGATGAATTTTTGCTTTTGAGACGGCAGTCGGGCTGACGCCCGACAACGGTGAAAAAGTGAAAATACGCCGTAATATCAAATTTTCGGCATATTGTGTTCGACTCCCCTCACCTTAACAAAATAAGTAAAATGCGCGCCGTGTGGGGGTTTTCCTCTCTGCACGGCGCGTTGGTTTTTACAATACAGATTGGTCATTCTGAGCGAAGCGAAGAATCTCAAACAGAATAAAGTTAAAATGTGCGAAACGAGATTCTTCGGCTACGCCTCAGAATGACAATCGGGCGGAGTGAAAAACCCGCCCCTATGCAGGCAATGCGTTTGCATTACAGTTGTTCCCGAAATTCTTTCGGGGTTTGCCCGCTGAATTTTTTAAACATCTTTGTAAAATAATTCACATCGTAAATGCCGCAATGCTGGGCGACGGTCTGCACCTGTAATTGTGTGGTGCGCAAAAGGAATGCGGCTTGCTGCATACGCTTTTGTGTAATAAACTCCGTTAAAGTTTTTCCGGTTTCTTTTTTAAACAGCGAAGAAAGGTAACTTGCATTGATGCTCAACAGTTTGGAAAGGTGCTTTAAACTTAAATCCGCCGTCAAATCCGAGTCCACCACCGTTAATACTTTTTGCACAAGTGGGGAATACTGTTTTGCGGCGTGTTTTTTGACAAGTGCGCAGTAAGCATGGGCCATATCGCGCTGTAATGCGGGGAATTCCTCGGGCGATTGTATGCGTTCAATGCGTTTGGCAAAATCCGAGGAAACGCCGTCAATATAATAAGGATGCACCGCGCCGTATTCTGCGGATTTTCGCAAAAGTGTATTCATAATAATACAGTAGTTTTTGGAATTGCGAAGCGTGTCTGCCGTGCGCATTTCCAACAGGACTTTGGAGGCGTTTTGTATCATTTGCTCGGCTTTGTGCGTCATACCCTGCGACACCGCCTGCATTAAGCGGCGCTCGGCGTCATACCGCATTTCCAAACTTTGTATGGCAAGCAAGGCGTCATCACTTTTTTGCGGAAAATTCTGTACCAACTGTGAAACCTCTTCATCGGAAACGGTGCTGATGACGGTTTGCAGCGTGAAATGATCCATACTGCCCCACAGAGTTTCTCCGAGGGTGTTCAGCAGAGTTTCCAAATGGCTTTCCTCGGCAATCAGCGGCAGATTGCCGTAATATTTTTCAATTTGTGAAAAAATATGCGGCGGTACGCCGTAGTGTTCCGACAGTTCCAACAAGGATTTTTCGTGCAGTTCTTTGGTGAGGTACGGCCCCACGGTCAAAACGGTGCGCGCGTCGGTATTCGGCAACAGCACAAAAAAATAGCGGCAAAAAAATGCGTCCTGTACTTTGTAAATTGTATTCGGCGGCACGGTCTCCCACGGCGCGGAAAACAAACGGCTGTCCGGCGTTTGTATATGCAAAAAGCCCCGCAAACCACGGTCAAACACGCAGTTTTCGGCGGTGACTTCGGAAAAAACATGCACATCTACCTGTAAATTTCCCAATATCTTTTGAAAAAAAGAAAGTTCGGCGCTGTACGGCAAGAAAAATCACCTCGCAATTTGATTTTTTTCGCAAAATTCACTTATATTATCGTACAATTTTTGGGAAAAATCAATATGAAACAAAAATTTTACGAGAAAAGACAAAAAAATTCCTAACAAAAAGACAATTCATTTGTTAAAATATAAACACAGGATATTCGGCGTTTTCAACAAAGAATAAAATTTACAAAGGAAAATTTTAGGAAAGATGAGGGAAAATCTTATGAAAAAACAATCTGTCAGACCTTTTGGTATCAGAGACAAACTGGGATACGCTTTGGGCGACTGCGGATGCAACTTTTCCTTCCAGCTTGTTTCAACGTATATGTTGCTGTTTTACACGCAATGTGTCGGCCTGAAAACAACAGACTGGGCGTGGATTATCATTGTTGCGAAAGTTTGGGACGCCATAAACGATATTTTAATCGGTAATATGGTAGATAATATTCATATAGGCAAAAAGAGTAAGTTTATGCCGTGGATAACAATAGGCGGCGTGTCGCTTGTAGTTACAACAATTCTTTTGTTTGCGCCGTTTACGGCAAGCTTTGCTTATATCGGAAAAGTGATTTGGTGCTTGCTGATGTACTGCTTGTGGTCTGTGGCGTACACTTTGGTAAACGTACCCTACGGCTCACTCCATTCTGTTATTACAGAGGAACCCAAAGAGCGCACATCACTTTCAACATTCCGCAGTATCGGTGCCTCGCTTCCCGCGATGATTTGTATGGTGTTGCCGAAACTTGTTTACAGAAAAACCGCTGACGGGGATGTGCTTGATACAAACCGAGTCTTTATAACCTCAATTGTTTTTTCTCTGGTAGCCGTTGTTGCATTTATAGGCTTACAAAAACTTGTAACGGAGCGTGTTGTTCGTATTTCGGCGCCTGCGAATGCCGATGCTCCGAAGAAAAAAACAAATTATTTAGGCTCTGTAAAATCATATTTTACAAACAGAGCACTCATCGGTATTACGATTGCAACAGTTGCTTTGGTTGTATTCTACAACTCAACGATGTCTATGAACAACCTTGTGTTCCAATATTTCTTTGGTGATGCGGGCAAAGCGACTATTGGTATGGTTTGCGGATATATACCGCTTCTGCTCTTTATGCCTTTTGCTTCCACACTTTCGGCAAAATTCGGTAAAAAGGTTGTTAGCTGGGCAACGGCAATTTTCAGTTGTGCTGTCGGTGTTTTGATGCTTGTAGGTTGCTTTACGGGCGTTATCAGCCCTGACACAAAGGGTATGATTATTTATATCGCAGGCCTTATGTTCGTGAATATCGGTTGCTGCTGTTTCCAAATCATTGTTTGGGCAATGGTTGCTGACTGTATTGAAATGAATTTCAGAAAAACAGGTAAGCAGGAAGAGGGCACACTTTATGCCATTTATTCTTTCTTCCGTAAACTTTCCCAGGGTATAGGTTCTGCAATGCTTGCATTATTCCTCGGTGCAATAGGCTATGTTGAGGGGCAGGGTGCGCAGACAGAACAGTTCAAAGCAAATGTCCCCACACTTTATATCGGTTTCTTAGTAGCGGGCCTTGCTATTATGTTTGTTGGTATGTTCTTTGTTTATAATATTGATAAAAAGAAAGAACTTGAATTTGCAGGAGAGCATAGCGCGTAAGTTACCATAAGCAAACAACAAAAGCCTTTCAGCGTACAAATTGTTGAAAGGCTTTTAAAAAGGATAAGGAGCGAAAACAAATGCGAAAAGTTTTCAATATCAACCGCAAATGGGCATTCCGCAAGGGCGTGTCCGCCGTGCCCGCAGAAGTGCCCGCCGATTGGGATTTTGTCAATCTTCCCCACACCTGGAATGCGATTGACGGGCAGGACGGCGGCAACGATTATTACCGCGGCACCTGTATGTATGTCAAAACCCTTGACCGTGAGGAAATCCCCACAGCCGACAGATATTATCTGGAACTGAAAGGTGCAAATTCCTCTGCCGATGTGTATGTAAACGGCGAAAAACTTTCCCACCACGACGGCGGCTATTCCACTTGGCGCGTGGAAATTACCGACGCGCTTCAAAAGGGTACGCAGATTGCCGTTGCCGTGGATAACGCGGAAAATGACCGTGTGTATCCCCAAATGGCGGACTTCACTTTTTACGGCGGTTTGTACCGTGATGTAAATATCATCGCCGTCAGCAATTCTCACTTTGATTTGGAGTATTACGGCGGCCCCGGTATTGCCGTAACGCCTACTGTCAGCGGCGACAGCGCAACGGTAGAAATCGAAACTTATTTGACCGACGCCAAAGCAGGGCAAACCGTAAAATACACCGTGCTTGACAAAGCGGGCAACACGGTTGCCACCGCCGAAACCGCGGCGGACAGCCCGAAAGTCACGGTAGAACTTTCCAATGTCCACCTTTGGAACGGCAGAAAAGACCCCTATCTTTACACCGCTACCGCCGAACTTTGCGAGGGCGGCGAGGTGCTGGATACTGTCTCCACCCGGTTCGGTTGCCGCACCTTTAAAATCGACCCTGAAAAAGGCTTCTTCTTAAACGGTGCTTCCTATCCCTTGCGCGGCGTTTCTCGCCATCAGGACCGTTGGGGATTGGGCAATGCGCTTTTGCCCGCGCACCACAAAGAGGATATGGAACTGATTTGCGAAATGGGCGCAAACACCATTCGTTTGGCGCATTATCAGCATGACCAATATTTCTACGATTTGTGCGACGAAAAAGGCCTTGTTATCTGGGCGGAAATTCCCTATATTTCCAAGCATATGCCAACGGGCCGCGAAAACACCGTTTCCCAGATGAAAGAACTGATTACGCAGAATTACAATCACCCGTCGATTGTCGTTTGGGGGCTTTCCAACGAAATTTCCATGAACGGCTCGGACGCGGATTTGGTGGATAACCACAAAA
>CAMGGF010000139.1 GCA_946055445.1 uncultured Ruminococcus sp.
GTCCGTCCACCAGCTCCACCCTTGAAACGCATCGGTGGAAAATTGAATATGGGAGAGTTCCCGAGCGGCCAAAGGGAGCAGACTGTAAATCTGCCGTCTACGACTTCAGTGGTTCGAATCCACTCTCTCCCACCAAGAGAAAGCCTATTGCATGCGCAATAGGCTTTTTTCTATGTATCTATTCGCAGTTGTGCCGTCAGAAAATATCGCTGTGGAGCGTATCCTGCCTTTCAATGTCCGCATTTTTGGACTTTGTATGTTGTATGATAAATATAACAGCATTGCAAAGGGAGTAAAACGATGTTTGTTCTTGTGGATTTAGAATGGGTACATACCAAAAACAACAGTTGTTTTCCCACGCAACTTGCGGCGGCGCGGGTGAACGCGGATTGGGAAAAAACAGATACCTTCTTCTCGTTTATACGCCCACAGGGCTGTGTGGCGTTTTCGTGGAACCATATGGCGTTTACGGGCGGCACGGAAAATGATTTTTTGCGAGCAAAAGACGCAACCATGGTGTATCGCAGTTTTTTGAATTGGCTCGCCAAAGACGATGTTTTGCTGTTTTGGCACGAGGAAGCGAAAATGCTGTTTTTAGAGCAGATTTCTGTACGGTTAAGCGGAAAGTCCGCACCGTCCTGCGTTTCGGCGCAACCGTATGTGTATGATTTTTTAGATGACAGTGCGGCAGATTGCCGAAGCGGGCTTTATGACCTTGCCGCTGCTTGCGGCGTGCAAACAAATCCGCATTGGCAGCATTACGCGGTAAATGATGTGGAAGTTTTCTGCGCGTTGATGCAAAAGATTGCCTATCCGCAGGCGAAATTTTCAGACCCACCGCCCAAACTGTTTCGCCCGCGCATTATGTCGCCGGTAGAAGCACAAATGCCGTTTCAATATGATTTTCAAACCAAAACGGTGCACCGCAGAGATTGCGCCAAATTGGCGGACGGGCAAATCGAAACCTACGGCAGCGAAACACTGGCAAAGGCACTTCGTAAGGGGTTTCGGCCTTGCGCGTGCTGTAAAGCGGATTTTATGCGTGCACGCCGTGCAAGAACTGCGGATATTGTCGCGCGTACCCAATACACCTATGTGTATGCGCAGAATGCGACGGTTTTCCATAAGTATACCTGCCCTGCGGTGTTGTCGACCAAGCAGATTTTGGGGACGCGGAACTATTGGCGTGCCGCCGCAGGCAGAACACCGTGCAAACTTTGCAATCCCACACCGCAGGATGAACCGAAACCGATACCGATTACACATCGCTTGGCAGCAAGAAAGCCGAAGTCGGAATCACACACAATAACCGCCGAGGAGAAACGGGCATTAAATCGGCAAAAAGCGGCTGTGCGCGAGCGAACACAAAAATTGAAGGACGAAACGCTTACATCTGCACAGCGCGCCGATGTCTATACCCTGACACAACCGGAATATGCCTTTTGGGTGGGGCAGGGGTATCAGAATTTCCATTTGCGGAACTGCCAAAAATTACGCGGGATATCCAATCTGAAAGGCTTTAAGACATACAAAGATGCCATCGGCGAAGGATACACACCTTGTCGGCATTGTAAACCTACGGCAAAGCACGATGTAACCGTGTCTATACCGATATACAGCCGCCCGCGCGAAGAGGAAACCGTACAGGATTTGATAACGCTGTGTACTGCGGCGGGGTATTTGCATAGTTTTGACGGCGTTTGGTTTTGTTTGGAAACGCCTGTCGGCAAATGGAAAATCAATTTGCACACAAAGCCGATACAACTGCATCACATCAATTTAGCACTAACCCCAAACGAGCAAAAGTATCACAAACAGCCGCGAATTTTCTTGTCACTCACAGATGTTTTTACATATATTGAACGGCATGATTTGCGATTGCAGCAGCGAACCCCGCCTGTGCGCTGTGCAAAATAGAAAAAGGAGAATTTGTTATGCTTGTGAAAGTACTCGGAAAAAAGAATTTAGATTTCACTTCTTTGGACGGTCGCCGTGTCTGCGGAACGCAGATTTTCGTCGCGTATCGTGACCCCTCTCCCAACAGCAAAGTAGAAGGTGAACGCGTGGACAAAGTCTTTATTCCGGCAGATGCCGATGTCTGCATTCCCGAATTTCAATACGGTGAAACCTATGATTTTGTTTATGAAACCGTCGGCATCGGTGTGAAAGCCAAAAGCGAACTGCGCGAAATTGTGCGCGCAGAATAAACGCAGTCGCGTTTTCTTGCTTTTGCAAAAAGCGGACGGCGGGCTTTACGCAAGTGCTTGTTTTTATGCTCTGGCAAAACAAACGCAGAATTACGAAAGCCGTAATTCTGCGTTTGTTGCTTTTGTATTTGAATTAGACTCGGTGATTTTAAGTATGCAGTTCAGTAAGAATATCGGTAATTTCATCGATTTGCATACCGGTTTTACGAGAAACTTTCTTCGGCGGCAACTTACCGTATTTTTCCAACGCGGTCAGTACCGTGAACAGTTTTTTTATTCCTTGTAATTTCTCCGAAAAGTTGTATTTTAGTCTATTGAACAATACTTTTATGCCGTCTGTCAATATCGGCGTGCTTGCACGCGTTTTCAGCGCGGTTTTCAACAGAAGCGCGTCAAATGCCGAAGAAGTCATTATTGATTTTACAAGCATTTTTTGTTACACTAAACACAACACAATATTGTAACGGAATCGGGGGTTTTGTAATGGAAAAATACTTGGAAACCAAAACACCCTTGGGGGCTATAAAGGGAATTGAAACCGAACGGTGTGTGGAATATCGCGGCGTGCGGTATGCCCGCGCCGAAAGATACGAATATCCCGTGCAGGAAAAGAAATGGGACGGCGTGTATGACGCCACCGAATACAAGGCTTGCTGTTATCAGCACCGCGCGTTTGAGGACGATGCAAAGGTCAATCCCTTTTACCACAAGGAATTTCGCAAAGGACTTTCGTTCACATACAGTGAGGACTGCTTTTTTCTCAATATCTGGGCACCGAAAAATGCCGAAAACTGTCCTGTTTTAATTTATATTCACGGCGGCAGTTTTACGGGTGGCAGTGCGGATGAGGGGCATATCAGCGGCGCGCGGTTTGCCGAAAAGGGTATTATCACCGTGGCAATGAATTACCGCCTCGGACCATACGGCTTTTGCGCCCACGAAGATTTCAAGGACGAAAACGGGTATCTTGCCAATTTCGGGCTGTATGACCAAACCGTTGCCATACAGTGGGTACTCGACAATATTGCCGCGTTCGGCGGCGACCCCGATAAAATTACCTTGATGGGGCAAAGCGCAGGCGCGATGAGCGTGGATATTCACCTGAATAATCCGATGCTGAAAGGCAAAATTGCGGGCGCCATTTTGCAAAGCGGCGCGGGGTTGCAAAGATGCATTTTGAAACCGTTACAAATTGCGAAAATCACCCCGTTTTGGGATAAAATTGCAGAAAATGCAGGCGTTGGCTCTGTAAAAGAACTGAAAACCGTTGACGCAAAAGACCTTTACTATGCTTGGCGTAAAGCGTGTCAGGAAACCAAAATCAGTATGCCGTATACGTTTCCCGTTTTCGACGGCAAGTTACTCCGTGAGGAAACCTTTAACTTGAAATCCGTCCCCGATGTGCCGCAAATTGTCGGCTCCACCTGTACGGATATGATTCCAATTGTCCTTGAGGGCGTGATGAAAAAGTGGGGCAAATATATGCAAAAGCATCACAACGCGCCTTGCTATCTTTATAACTTTAACCGCTTTTTGCCGGGCGACGATATGGGCGCGTGGCATTCGGCGGATTTGCTGTATGCTTTTTCCACGCTGGACTTTAACTGGCGGCCGTTTGCGGAGATTGACTATCAAATTGCGGAACAACTTTCCGACGCCATTTGCGCATTTGTGAAAAGCGGCAATCCCAACTGTCCGTCTTTGCCTGCGTGGGCACCGCATTACAAAACACCGATGTCTTTCTGTGAAAATTCCGCGTGCGCGCCGTGGAAAACCAAAGATAATCTGAAATTCACCATCACGGGAAAAGGGAAGACGGTATAATGGGAAAATTCAACTATCATTTCAGCCTTTCAAGTGCAACGGACACGGCTCGTATCTATGAAAGCGAGGGCAATACCGTTCGGCTTGATTTCATAAGCGGCAGTTGCCTGCGCGTTGCCGTATATAAAAATCAAAATACGATGTTGCCGACATTTTCGGTCAATCCCGACGGCGAATTCCGCACAGCGGGGCGAGACCGTTTGAGCACAGCAGGATTTGCCCTTTACAAGCCGCAAATTTCCGTCGGTGAAGATGAAGAAAAATTCACCTTGCCCTGCGGTGTGGAGATTGCAATAAACCGAAAAAACTTTCTTTTGGCATACCGCAAAAACGGGGAAATGCTGTTTGCCGACCGCGCGCCGCTTGCCTATAATTTCGGCGGCGAATTCGGCAAAGAAACCTATCATTATATCACCCGCAAAAACGGCGA
>CAMGGF010000140.1 GCA_946055445.1 uncultured Ruminococcus sp.
TTTTCCCGACGGCGACGCGTACAAAGGTACGCGAGATACCGGAGGGAAAATGTGCAATGCGCAAAAGATTACGCGAGCCCAAGTTGCTTCGCCATTTCGGCGGTTTTAAGTTCAAGCAGTTTCGATACGCCACTCTCCTGCATGGTCACGCCGTAAAGCACATCGGCTTCTTCCATTGTGCCGCGGCGGTGCGTAATCAAAATGAACTGCGTGTTTTTGGTCATACGGCGCACATACTGCGCGTAACGCGATACATTCACATCGTCGAGCGCCGCTTCAACCTCGTCGAAAATACAGAACGGCGCGGGCGTGACTTTCAAAATCGCAAACAGCAACGAGATGGCCGCGAGGCCCTTTTCACCGCCCGAAAGCGGTTCGATGCTTTTTAAGTTTTTCCCCGGCGGCTGGACTTTAATCTCAATATCGCTTTCGAGAATATCGTGCTCGTCGGAAAGCAGGAGTTCCGCCCTGCCGCCGCCGAACAATTCCGAAAATGTTTCGCCGAATGCGGTGTTGATTAAACGGAATTTGTCGCGGAACTGCTGCGCCATATTGTCCGTCAGTTCGCGGATTAACTTGTTGAGTTCGTCACGCGAGCGCTCGACATCGGAAATTTGCGCAGACATAAATTCGTAACGCTCGGAAACTTCTTTGTATTCCTCAATCGCCGAAACATTGACAGAGCCAAGTGCGCGGATTTGCCCTTTTAATTCGTTTAATCGTTTATTGGCCGCCGCGAAATCCTCAATTTCGATTTCCAAAGCCGCTGCCTCACGGCGCGTTAAGCCGTATTCTTCAAACAGTTTGGCGGTGAGGTCATCATACTCTTTGCGCATCGCGATTTTGCGTTCTTCCAAACGGGCAAGTTCCCCGCTTAAATTCTCGCGTTCCACGGATTTTGCGCGTTCCAAAGTGCGCAAATCGTTTGCCTCTTTTTCAAGCGCGTCGCGCTGTGCCAATAATTCGTCGATTTGTGCGCGAGAAGAGCCGTTGTTTTCCCGCAGTTTTGCGGCATTTGCCTTTAAGTTTTCGATATTTTGAAGCAGTTCGGCGTTTTTCGCCTCGTATGCGGCGATTTCGCTGTCCAAAGTGCCCTGTTTATCGGTGTGGCTCGACTTGCGATTTTCCAAATGCTGCATTTCATCGCGTGCAGATTGTGCATCTTTTTCAAGTGCCATAATCTGCAACCGCAATTCTGCCGCTTTTTTCGAAAGTTCTTCCCGCGCGGCGGCAAGCGCTTCGCGGTCACCCGTCAGTTTTTCGAGTGCCTGTTCCTTTTCGCGCAATTCGGCGGTTTGTGTTTTCAGCGCCTCTCGCGCGGCGGCAGCCTTTTCGAGAACGGTGTCAATGCGGTGCGCGAGCATTTCTTTTTCTTCCGCCAATTCGCGTACCGTGCCCGATACGGACGAAAGTTGTTCTTCGGCGAGTTTTAATTCGCCCTCGCAGCGGATTTTTTCTTCGTTCGCACGCAACAGGTCGCCCTGCGCGCCCTCCAATTGGGCACGCGCGGCGGCGAGGTCCTCGGTGAACAGTTTATAGTCGGACTGCATCACGCCAAGTTCTGTCTGCGCTGCGTCCAACTCTTTTTGCAATTTTTCAATTTCGTTGCCGCGGCTTAAAATGCCCGCATTTTGTGTGCGCGAGCCGCCCGTCATCGAGCCGCCTGCGTTAATGACCTGCCCGTCCAATGTGACAATACGGAAACGGTAGTTGTATTTTTTCGCAATCGCAATGGCGGCGTCCATATCCTCCGCCACAACGGTGCGTGCCAACTGCGCGCGGATAATTTCGGTATATTGCTTGTCGGTTGCGACCAAATCCGCCGCCATACTGACAAAGCCGTATTGGTCCTCTAACCCTTTTTCGGTAAATTCACGGGCGCGGATTGCCGAAATCGGCAGGAAGGTTGCACGCCCCGCGCGGGACTCTTTCAAAAACTGAATGGCGCGTTTGGCATCGTTTTCGGTATCGGTGACGATATTCTGGATTGCCGCACCGAGCGCGGTTTCAATCGCCGCCGTGTATTTGGGCTTGACGGTGATGAGTTGGGAAAGCGGCCCGTGTATGCCGCGAAGCGCCCCACGCGCAGATTCACGCATCACCGCTTTCACGGCACCCTGGTAGCCCTCCATATTCTTTTCGAGGTCGGAAAGCAGGCGAATACGGTCCGCCGTTTTGTGCACCTCGCGCTCTTTTTCTTCGATATTTTGTTTAATGGTTTCGGTTTTTTTGGCGCGGCTTTCAAAGCGCATGGAATAGCCGTCCATGGCGTTTTGCACGCTTTGTATGGTTTCAAGACATGCATTTAACGCCGCAAGCGCTGTTTCTCGGTTTTGCTTGTAGGATTTATAGGTGTCCTGCCGCGAGCCGAGTTGCGCATCAATCGCCGCAATGCGCGTGCGGATTTCCTCCACCGAAGAATTGGCGGTTTCGGCGGTTACGCGGTTGTCGGCAATCGCCACCGACAGCGCAGAAACCTCTGCCGAAAGGGAGGATGCCGCTTCGGAATTTTGCGCGGCGTCGCCCGTGCTTTTTTCCAGCGAGTCGGCAAGCACGGAAAGTTCCGCCTGCAAGGCGGCCGCCGCCTGTTCGCTTTGTTCGGCCATGGCGCGGCATTCGGCAATGCGTTCTTCCAAGTGTTGTTCGGTTTCGTTTTCGGACAGTTTATCTTTTTTGAGGCGTTCCATTGCCTCGTTGTTATGTAAAACGGAGTTTTCTTCTACGCGCACCTGCGCGTCAAGTGATGCCGCCTGTTCTTCCAAATGCGCGGCGGTGTTGCGGATTTCTTCAATCTGCACATTGATTTCGCGGGTTTTTTCGGCGGCGTTGTCAATTTTTTCCCCGATCATTTCGAGTTCGTCCGCCGCCGCTTTGTGCCCCGCTTCGGCGGTGGCGATTTTGTGTTCCTGTTCCAGCAGGCGGTCATTGGTTCTGTCAATCGTGTAAAGCCAAGTGCCGATTTCGAGTTCTTTTTTCTCCTCGGCGAGTACCAAAAACTTCTGCGCCTTTTCGCTTTGCGTTTTTAAGGGCCCAACGCGCCCTTCGAGTTCCGTCAAAATGTCGCGCAGGCGCAAAAGATTTTCCTCTGCGGCGGCAAGGCGTTTGTTCGCATCGTTGCGGCGGTAGCGGAAGTGAGAAATCCCCGCCGCTTCTTCAAGCATATCGCGGCGCTCGGCGGCTTTGGACGATACCATTTCGGCAATTTTGCCCTGCCCGACAATAGAATACCCGTCGCGCCCGAGGCCCGTATCCATAAACAGTTCGTTGATGTCGCGCAAGCGGGCGTTTTCGCCGTTGATGATGTATTCGCTCTCGCCCGAGCGGTAATAGCGGCGCGTAACGGACACTTCATCGGTATCTTTTGCAAGCGTGCGGTCTTTGTTGTCAAAGCGCAAAGTGACCTCCGCATAGCCTTTGGCTTTGCGCAAGTCCGTGCCCATAAAGACAACATCTTCCATTTTCGAACCGCGCAAGTTTTTGGTGGACTGCTCGCCCAACACCCAGCGCACCGCGTCGGAAATGTTGCTTTTGCCGCTGCCGTTCGGCCCGACAACTGCGGTTATGCCCTTATTAAATTCCAGCACGGTTTTGTCCGGAAAGGACTTAAACCCCTGCATTTCCAGCGACTTTAAAATCATAGCCTAATTCCTTTATTTGAATTTCGTAATCCTCTAAAAATAAGTTACCCTTTATTTTACACCGAAATCCGAGATTTCGCAATGCTTTTTCGTTCCTTTTCTGCTGTCCTTTGGCTTTGGAAAGCGACTTTTCGGGGACTTCGACAAGATATTCCCCGTCGCGCGGCAGAGCGCGCAGTTTTTCAAGTATTTTTTGCAAATAAATTTCGCCCTCGCAAAGTTCCCGAAAAGCAGGGTGATATGCGCCTGCAAGATACCCTTCCTCGACATTGCCGCCGCTGTGCAACCCCAACCGAATGACGGGAATGCCGTTTTCGTGAAAGCGCAACAGCAATTTTGCGCAAAGGGGAACGGCTGTTTCTAAGGTCTGCGGGGTGTATTCGCCGCTTTTATAAAGCGCGGCAAGGTGCGTGCCCTCTAAAACCACGGTCGGGTAAATACGCACACAGTCGGGTGTAAGGGCTATGAGTTCCTCTGCCGAGCGCAAATCGGTTTCGTCATCATCGGAATACAGCCCCGTCATCATTTGCAGTCCCAGCGAAAGTTCTGCTTCACGGATAAGCCTTGATGCATATCGCACATCGTTTGCCGTATGCCCACGGCGATTGGCAAGTAAAACCGCATCGGACATACTTTGCGCGCCGAGTTCAACGGTGGTCACGCCGAACTCTTTTAATTCGGACAGAATTTCGCGGTCAATACAGTCGGGGCGCGTGGAAACGCGCACACCGCGAAAAAAACCGCCCTGTATATACGGCAATGCCGCAGCCAAAAGGGCGCGCA
>CAMGGF010000141.1 GCA_946055445.1 uncultured Ruminococcus sp.
GAGCCATAAGGAAACCCCTTTAGAATTTATTTTCTGACCGATAAAAGTTCATCACGCATACGCAACGCTTCTGCACGCGCGGCCTCGGCGTACTGTTCCTCCGAAAAACCGCCTTTTTTATACGCACACATAATGCCGCGGGAAGAATTGATAATTGCGCCTAAACCGTTCGCATCGAAAGCAGGCGCGACATCTTTTGCGCCGCCGCCTTGCGCACCGTAACCGGGCACCAAAAAGAATGTGTGCGGCAACGCTTTTCGTAATTCCGCAAGTTGCTCGGGATATGTTGCACCAACCACAGCGCCGACTGCTGAGTAGCCGTATTTACCGTGGGAATCTGCACCCCAATTTTCGCACATATCGCCCATGGTTCGATACACCGTTGCGTCCCCAATCAATTTGTCCTGCAATTCGCCTGAGGACTTGTTAGAGGTTTTAACAAGTACAAAAATGCCTTTATCCTTATCTTTACAGATTTGCAAAAGCGGCGCAATACCGTCTGTGCCGAGATACCCGTTAACCGTCAGCGCATCACCGTCAAACGGCGTGATGTCGGCACCGTTTACCGTGACTGTGCCGAGATGTGCCGCCGCATACGCTTCCATTGTTGTGCCGATGTCATTGCGTTTGCCGTCGGTAATCACAAATAAACCCTTTTCTTTTGCATATTGCACAGTTTCATACAGCGCCTTTACGCCTTGCCAACCGTACATTTCATAATACGCACACTGTGGTTTTACAGCAGGAACAATATCGTAAAGCGCGTCGATTAAGCCTTTGTTAAAAGTCAACAGTGCGTCCGCTGCACCTTCCAAAGTATTTCCGTATTTCAAAAAAGACGCTTCTTTTATAAAAGCGGGAATAAAATCCAATTTCGGGTCTAAACCCGCTACCGTCGGATTGTTTTTTTCGAGGATTGCCGCACAAAGTCTGTCAAAACCCATAATTTTATTTCTCCTTTACCCTGTCGTCAAAAACAATTTCACCCGCTGAAACGGTCAATTTTACTTTTGACTGCAATTTACATTTTTTAAAAACACAGTTTTTGGATTTCCCGTGTAATTTTTCCGTATCCACCGTCCAAACTTCGTTTTCATCAATTAAAATCAAGTCGGCACGCGCACCGACGCGCAGTGTACCGCCGTCAATGCCGAGAATCTGTGCCGGACGCGAGGACATTTTACAAATTAACTCCGAAACGGAAAGTAAACCCGATTGCACCAATGCCGTATAACTCGCTGCAAAAGAGGTTTCCATACCGATAACACCGTTCGGCGCTTTATAAAAATCGGCTTTTTCCGCTACGGTATGCGGTGCATGGTCTGTGGCAATGACATCCAATGTACCGTCTAACACCCCTTGCAAAACCGCTTGGCGGTCCGTTTCCGAGCGCAAAGGCGGATTCATACGGTAATCGGCATCTTTGGTTTTGATTTTTCCGTCTGTAAAGATAAAATAATGCGGGCAGGTTTCCGCCGTTATGTGCAATCCGCGCGCTTTTGCGTCACGAATCAGCGCAACACTGCCTGCGGTGCTGACATGGCAAATATGCAACCGTGCATTTTGCGGGGCGGACATCAGCAACGCAATCTCACGCGCAGTACCGACATCTTCTGCCGCATTTGGTATGCCTTTCACGCCCAATTCCGCACTGATTGCACACGCGTTCACAATGCCGCCTTCCGATAAAGAACGGTCTTCGGTGTGGGCAAAAATCGGAACATTTAACCGGGCGGAAAGTTCCAATGTTTGTTTCATTTGCGCCGCCGTATGCACAGGCACGCCGTCATCGGAAAACGCGCACGCACCGGCACTTTTGAGTGCGGACATATCCGTCAATTCCGCACCCAGCAAGCCTTTTGTTATCGCCGCAACAGGAAGAACACGCGCTGCGGCTGTTTTTGCCTTTTCTAAAATATATTGTACCGTTTCAGGCGTGTCACAAGCGGGCTTGGTATTCGGCATAGCACAAAGCGTGGTAACACCGCCTGCCGACGCTGCTGCACAGCCTGTTTCAATATCTTCTTTATCCGTGAAACCGGGGTCACGAAGATGCGTATGCAAGTCAATAAGCCCCGGGGCTAATGTTAGCCCCGAAGCATCAATCTCTACGGCGTTGCCGCGAGGGATATTCTCCCCGATTTGTGCGATTACGCCATCTTTACACAGCACAGCGCAAATACGGTTCAGATTTTGTGACGGGTCAATCACCCGCGCATTTTTAAACAGTAAAGCGGTCATTCTGCACCTCAATCTGCGGGTGAATTTTCCGTGGGCGGCGTTTCTGCCGCAGTTTGTTCCTCAGGCGGTGTGGTGACAGGCACCGTTGTTTCCGCAGGCGGAGGCGTGGGATTCTCATTTGACGGCGGTGCGGGCGTCTCCTCCGGCGCAGGTTCAACTACGCCAGTACAGGACACGCAATACCCCGGCAAATTCTCTTTGGAATACCAGCCCATCGCCTTATTCGGACAAGTTTCACTTGCCAATAGTCCAGTGTTCACACAGTATGCGTGCTGCTCCACAATCGGTGAAAACTTTTCAAACGATTTTGCGGGAAGCCCTTTGTGCACGCGATTCATCACTTCATCAAAAATACTGCCTGCGGGATTGCCGGATACATAATCAGAGATTTGTTTGGGCATATCACACCCAAACCAAACCGCCGCAACATAATACGGTGTACCGCCGACGAACCAGCGGTCTTTGTCCTCTGTGGTCGTACCGGTTTTGGCAAACATAACCGAGTTTTTCAAGCCGTAATTACGCGCGGTTGCCTGCCCTGCGGCGTCTGTAACAACCGTTTGCAAAAGTTCATTCATAATATCCGCTGCGTCAGGCGTAATAATCTGTTCGCCCTCGGTGTCGGTGTGTTGCAATAAAACTTCGGAACCATTGCTGTTGGTTACTTTGTAATAGCAATACGGCTCAAAATATTTGCCGCCGTTGCCGAACGCTGCATAAGCCGCGGACATTTCCAGCGTTGTTACGCCTTTATATGCGCCGCCGACAGCAAGCGTAGATGCGTTTTTGTCGGTCGGGTCAACAAGCGTGGACAAATGGAATTTCTGCGTTGCATAACTAAAACTTTTTTCGTAACCCATCTGGCGTAAAAGTTGCGCCGGCACGGTATTATACGATTTACAAATTGCCTTTTGCACATTGACATAAGAGTCGGGCGAGCCGGGGTCGTCCCCGTAGTTGACAGGTCCGTAGCCGCCGTTTTTGCCGTTTGTATAGTAATTCGGAATACCGTAGTTTTTCACTTTTGTACTCCAAGTTACATATTTTTCGTTGACGGCGGGCGCATAAACGGAAAGCGGTTTTATGGAAGAACCGGGCTGTCGAATAGAAGTGGCACGATTTAAGCCGCGGTTTTCGGTCTTCTCCCCCGCCCCGCCGATCATACCGACAATTCTGCCGCTGTAATCCATAATGGTCATTGCCGATTGCGCATCGTCGATATTTTTGTTATATTTCGGGAAGCCGGTACGGTTGACATAAACCGATTCCAAAATTTCCTGAATACGCAAATCCACCGCGCAGTAAATACGCAAACCGCCCGAATAAATCATTGCAGAAGCCTGTGAACGCGTGTAGCCGTATTGGTCAACCAAATCGTTTCGGACACTTTGAATTACAAAGTCCACATAGTAACTCCAAATTGCATTTTCGGTTTGGACTTTTTTGGAGGTTAAGTCCTCAGACGCAACATAATTTTCGCTGTTGGTAAAAACCATTTCGTAAGCAAGTGCTTCGTCATATTCTTCCTGCGTAATTTTACCCTGTGCCTGCATATTGTCCAGACAGGTTTTTTGGCGTTTTCGGTTTTCCTCGGGATGCAAGAGCGGGTCATATTTTGAAGGCGCCTGCGTAATCGCCGCAAGCGAAGCGCATTCCGCCAAATTCAGGTTTTCAACATTTTTGCCGAAATATTTCTCGGAAGCCGTTTGCACACCGTAACAGCCGTGGCTCATATAAACGGTGTTCATATACGCTTCCAACACGGTTTCTTTGGAAACATTCTTTTCTAAATTGAGCGCTGTCAGAATTTCATAAAACTTTCTGTTTAAAGTACGCTTATTTTCACCGGTCAGATTTTTGATTAACTGTTGCGTGATGGTTGAACCGCCTGTTGTGCCTCTGTCTTTGATAATTGCAGACGCAGTTCTGAACCAGTCCACACCGTCATGCTCATAAAATCGTTTATCTTCCAGTGCGATATACGCGTTCGCAAGATTTTGCGGAATAACGCTTTCCTCGGCGTTCTCACGGTATGTTACCCACACGCGGTTCTGTTCCCCGTGCAAACGCGCCAATTCCAAAACTTCGTTATTCTCATCATACGCATAAATGATGGTAGTTTGGTCTTGGTTTTCCTTGTACTCCTCTAAATTGACCTTCGGCT
>CAMGGF010000142.1 GCA_946055445.1 uncultured Ruminococcus sp.
ATGTGTCCTGCTCGCCGTTCCGCGTGCCGATTGCCCGCCTTGCCGCAGCACAGGCTGCTATCAAGGATATGAAATAAGATCATTTCAATCTATCATTGAACAAACTGAAACTCCCTCTGCCGAGAAATCAGCAGAGGGAGTTTTGCGTGCCGTGTAGAATAAAGAACATAAATATGGTATAATCAGTTTAACAAATTGGGGGTTGTGGGGGTAATTTGTCATCCTGAGCGAAGCGAAGGATCTCAAAAGAAAAGTGTATCGAAAACGAGATTCTTCGCCTAACGGCTCAGAATGACAACGTGTAGGGAACGACCTCGGTGTCGTTCCGTAAAACTCCATAAAAGCCCACGGGCGGGCGTGGAAACCCGCCCCTACGGTTGGATGGACAACCCCAACATGTCATCCTGAACGAAGTGAAGGATCTCCGCCACCGCAAAACGAAATGCCGTACAACGAGATTCTTCGGCTGTCGCCTCAGAATGACAAAACGGGCGGGCGACAGAGTCTGCCCTCTACACATTGCAGAAAACGGTATGTTTTTTCACAAATCCTATCGGTTTTCAGAAATGGGCAACGGTATGCCCCTGCCTGCACACAAGAATTTTTAACAAACCCTTGACAAACCGAAAAAAATGGTGTATTCTATTCGAGCAATAAAGAAGAACCGTTCCGTTCTCACCTGTGAGTTCTGTATGAAACAGGTCAATACGAAGCAAATCCCCGCGTTATGGGGTATTTTGTGTGTATTTACGGCGTGAACGGGTTTTCGTTCACGCTTTTTTTGAATTTTGAAGGAGTGATTGGTATCAGTACCAAAGAAATGCAAATCAATGAGCAAATCCGTGACCGCGAAGTCCGCGTGATTACTGCGGACGGCGAGCAACTCGGGATTATGTCTGCGAAAGAGGCGCTCAAAAAGGCGGAGGAGAAAAACCTCGACCTTGTCAAAATCGCCCCCAACGCCAAACCCCCTGTTTGCAAAATCATGGATTACGGCAAGTATCGCTTTGAGCAGGCAAAGCGCGAAAAAGAAGCGCGCAAAAACCAAAAGGTTGTCGAAATCAAGGAGATTCGCCTGTCTTTAAACATTGATACGCATGACTTTGAAACCAAAGCCAAACATGCCGAAAAATTCTTGAAAGCCGGCAACAAGGTAAAGGTTTCCATCCGCTTCCGCGGCCGTGAGATGGCGCATCCCGAACTGGGGCTTGCCTCTATGGAAAAATTTGCCGAGGCGTGCAAGGAATTTTCAACCGTTGAAAAGCCCGCCAAATTAGAGGGCAGACAAATGCTGATGTTCTTGGCACCCGTCAAACAGTAATCTTTATTCAGGAGGAATTGAAATGCCTAAAATCAAAACCCATTCCGGAGCGAAAAAACGCTTCAAACTGTCGAAAAACGGCAAGCCGATTCGTGCGCATGCAAACAAATCCCACATCCTTACCAAGAAGAGCACCAAGAGAAAAAGAAATCTTCGCAAGACGGCTGTTGCGGATACAACCAATCAGAAGCAGATTAAGCGTCTGATTCCCTACAAATAAGCAAAGGCGGCGTACCCGCAAAAGAAAGATTCGGAGGTAACTTACAATGGCAAGAGTAAAAGGCGCTATGATGACGCGCAAAAGAAGAAATAAAACTTTAAAACTTGCAAAGGGCTACTATGGCTCGAAAAGCAGACTGTTCAAAACCGCAAAACAGGCGGTTATGAAGTCCGGTCAGTATGCTTACATCGGCAGAAAGCAGAAGAAGAGAGATTTCAGAAGACTCTGGATTACCCGTATTTCTGCGGCTTGCAAAATGAACGGTATGAATTATTCGACCTTCATCAACGGGCTCAAAAAGGCAGGCATCGACTTAAACCGCAAGATGCTTTCCGAAATTGCTATCGCTGACCCCGCGGCATTCACCGCGCTGACTGAGCAGGCTAAAGCGGCATTGAAATGAGATTGAACCACGCCTTGCGTATGTCGGGGCGTGGTTTACGCTTTCTTTTAGGGAAGGGGTGGCGGTGTGTCGTATCCTGTTTTGCAAAGTCGAACCAACGAGAAAATTAAAGAATATTGCAAGTTGACCTCGTCGGCAAAATACCGCCGCGCACGCGCGCAGTTCACTTTGGAGGGGCTTCGTTTGTGCGCCGATGCGGCACAAAGCGGCTGTAAAATTGTAACGCTCTTTTTAACGGCGGACGCGGTTGAAAAAGGCGGTGAACGGCTCGAAATTCTGCTGAAAAACGCGCAAAAAATCTTTGCGGTGACCGAGGAGGTCGCAGCGAAACTGTCGGATACGGTTTCGCCGCAAGGCGTTTTTGCCGTTTTGGAAATGTTGCCCGAAACGATGTTTTTCGCCCGAAAAGGCGGTAAATATGTGGTGCTTGACAGCGTGCAAAATCCGCAGAATTTGGGCGCGATTGCCCGCACGGCAGAGGCGTTCGGCGTCAGCGGCTTGCTTGTCGGCGGCGGGTGTGACCGCTACAATCCGAAAGCCCTGCGCGCTTCGATGGGCTCGCTGTTGCGCCTGCCCGTTTTTGAAACGGAGAATTTGGCGGCGGCAGTACAAGAAATCGGCAAAATTGTGCCGACCTTTGCCACCGTGCCCGACAGTACGGCAGAAAGTATCTGTACGCAGGATTTTTCCGGCGGGGCGGCGGCGGTAATCGGCAATGAGGGCAACGGAATAAGCGAGGCGGTGCTCTCTGCGGTGCAAAAGCGTGTCACCATTCCGATGCGCGGCAATGCGGAGTCCTTAAACGCCGCGGCGGCGGCAACTGTAACCATTTGGGAAATGATGAAATGAACGACGAAATTTATTGGATTTGGCTGTTGCGCTGTTTGGGGCCTGCGGCACCGATTGCGGATATGATTGCGGTGTTCGGCTCGGCGCGCGGCGTGTACGAAGCGGGCACTGTCGAATGGCGGCTGTCAGGCATACTGACGGCAAAGCAAATTGCGGCACTTTCAAAATATTCGCCGTCCGAGTCGGGCGGTGTGTTGCGCGCCTGCCGCGAAAACGGTTGGGAAATTCTCACGCCGGACAGCCCGTATTATCCGCAAAAATTGCGTGAACTGCGAAATTTTCCGCCCGTCTTATTTTTACAGGGCGACAAAGAGGCACTTTTGCCGGAAGTCAAATTGGCAATGGTCGGCACGCGCAAAGCGACAGGATACAGTTTGCGCGTCGCCTCTATGCTCGCACAATCGTTAAGCGCGGCTGGCGTTACCGTTGTTTCGGGCGGCGCGCTCGGAATTGACAGCGCCGCGCACACAGGTGCGCTTCGTGCAGGCGGCAAAACGATTGCCGTGCTCGGCTGTGGGTTGGGCACGGATTACCTGCGCGAAAATGCGGCATTACGCCGCGAGATTTCCGAAAACGGTGCGCTGATTTCGGAATTTTTACCGTTCTCGCCTGCGTCCAGAACGACCTTTCCGTTGCGAAATCGGATTATTTCCGCCCTGTCGCTCGGTACGGTGGTTGTGGAGGCAGGAGAAAAAAGCGGCTCGCTGATTACCGCGCGGTACGCGATGGAACAGGGGCGCGATGTGTTCGCCGTGCCGGGAGATGTCATCTCTTCCGCGTTCACGGGGGCGAACAAGTTAATTCACGACGGCGCAAAACCCGTGTTTTCGCCGCTGGATATTTTAGAAGAATATGTTTATACTTACGCCGATGCCATCCATATTGAAGCGGCAACGAAGGTGTTTGAAACACTGCAAATGCCGATGCGGCAGACCTATGAACCCGCGCGCGGCAAAGCGCCGAAAACGGCGCAACCGGCGGCACCCGAAACTGCCGCGACGCCTGCAAATTCTGTCCGCGAACTGCCCGAAACGGCAAGCAAAAATGCCAAGGCGGTGTATACAGCACTGCAAGACGGCGAACGGCATATTGATGAAATTGCTGATTGTACGGGGCTTTCGGTCGGCGAATGTCTTGCGGCGCTGACAGAATTGGAACTGTACGGTTGCGCCGCTTTAACACAAGGGAAAAAATATAAGAAAATATAGGAAGGTCACAAATGTCAAATTTGGTAATTGTGGAGTCACCCTCCAAAGCGAAAACAATTCAAAAATATTTGGGTAAAGACTATAAAGTCACAGCATCTGTGGGGCATATCCGCGATTTGCCCGCCGCAAAATTGAGCGTAGATGTCAAAAACGATTTTGCGCCGAAATACGCGATTGTCAAGGGGAAGGAAAAACTGGTCAAAGAGTTAAAAGAACTGGTCAAGACCGCTGACCGCGTCTATCTCGCAACCGACCCGGACCGTGAGGGCGAGGCGATTTCGTGGCATCTTGCCACGGTGCTCGATTTGGATTTGAATGACGAAAACCGCGTCAAATTCAACGAAATCAACAAAACCAGCGTGCAAAACGGCATTGCGCACCCCGAAA
>CAMGGF010000143.1 GCA_946055445.1 uncultured Ruminococcus sp.
GGAACGACCTCGGTGTCGTTCCGTAAAACTCCATAAAAGCCCACGGGCGGGCGATTCGTGAATCGCCCCTACAAACGGGCGCGCAATGCACGCCCCTACGGTTGGATGGACAAACCCCAATTTGCACATCGGGTTTTCGCCTGCGGCGAATGGGACACCCGCGTACGCTGCGCAGGAATTTGCATTTTTCGCAAAACCGTGCTATAATACTTTGCGTATGATTACTTTTTTTGCCTGCCCACGCAATTTTGCGCGGCGGAAAGAAGGATTTATGTTTGATGTGCTTTATAAAAATATATATTATCTCGGCTTAAAAAGCGGCTTTTTGCTGCGGGACTTTTTTCGCTTTATTCTGCATAAGGTCCAAGTGCCGCTGAAAGCCGTCGGCTCGGTATTGCTGGCGCTGTTTTGGTTTGTCGGCCGCGGCGTTTCGTCGGCGGCGCGCTTGATTCGCGATGAAATGAAAGAATTGTTTTCGGATATGCGCCGTGCCCACGCCAAAATTCGCACCGCTTGGAAAAATGACCGCAAAAATGCGCCGAAAGTGTATTTCGGGTATGTGCGAAAAGCGTTCAGCCGCCATAGCGCCGTATTTCGGTTCGCCGTCAATACGGCATTGCCGATTGCTTCGTTTGTGTTGCTTTGCGTGGTTGTGGGGCAGTATTCCGACCGCACGCTGGCGCTGGAAGTCACTTACAACGACTCTGTAATCGGGTATGTGGAAAGCGAAGCGGTGTATCACGAAGCGCAGGAACAGGCGGCAGAACGGCTTGCAACCGCGGCAAAGGTGGAAAGTGCTACGGTTAGTGAGTCTGCCGGCTACGCGATTAAGCCCGTGAAACGCAGTGAACTGCGCGACGCGGCGGTGTTGTGCGATGAAATCATTGAGCGCAGTAACCGCAAAGTGACAAATGCCTGCGGTATTTATATTGACGATGTGTTTTTGTGTGCCGTGAAGAATGAGACCGACGCAACGGCTGTGTTTGACAGTATTCTTCGCAATTATGAAACGGATGACGAAAACGCCGCAGTTGGCTTTGTGGAGGATATTTCCTATGTGCAGGGGTTGTATCCCGACGGTACCGAAACGGTTTGGGATGCGAGTCGCCTTTCCGAACAGTTGCGTTCCAAAAAGAGCGCGGCGCAGTATTACACGGTGGAGACAGGCGATACCGTTTCAGGCATTGCGCACAAATTCGGGCTGACAACGGCAAAACTGTTCGAATTAAACCCCGGCGTCGGGGAAACCATTAAATTGGGGCAACAACTTTTGATTTCGCGCGAGGTCAGTTATATTCAAGTACAGGTGACCAAAACGGAAACCCGCACCGTATCTGTGCCGTACCAAACGGTGAAAGAGGAAACCGCCAGCCTGTATTCCGGCACGAAACGCACCAAACAAAAGGGCGTGGCGGGGGAACAGATTGTTACCGAACTTGTGACCTATGTGGACGGTGTGCGTACTTCGACGAAAGAAGTGTCGCGGGAAACCACGCGCGAACCGGTCGATGAAATTATCCAAGTCGGCACCAAAAAATCCTCTTACGGCGGCAGTTACGGTTATACGGGCTCGTATTCTACCACCAGTTACGGCGGGCGCTTTATTTGGCCGGCGGTCGGTGCCTATTCGGTTTCGTCGGGCTTTGGCTATCGCCGTTCCGGATACCACGGTGGCATTGATATTGTGAAACCCGGCGGCGGCAGTACGGGTGCGCCTGTTGTGGCGGCGGGCAGCGGTACGGTGGTAACAGCAGGGTATCATCGCAGTTACGGTTACCATGTCATAATCAACCACGGCAACGGCGTTACCACGCTGTACGCGCATATGTTGCGCGGGTCGTTAAAGGTTTCGGCGGGGCAAAAAGTTTCGGCGGGGCAGGCGATTGGCAATATTGGCTCAACAGGCAATGTAACGGGGCCGCATTTGCACTTTGAGGTGCGCGTCAACGGCAACCGCGTGAACCCATTGCCCTATCTCGGCAGATAAAATCGTGTGTGCAGAAAACCCGCGCGGCGTCGGCTGTGCGGGTTTTGTGTATTCTAAGAAAACAGCAAGGCAAAACCCCCGAGCATAGTGCCCGAGGGTTTTGCCTTGCTATGAGTTGTGTATAAAAAAGAGAGGGGAAAACAAAATATATGTAAACCCGCTTGCACGGGAGAGTATCGGGTTGTGCTGCCTGCTTAGATGCCGGCAGTCAGCGCAGTAAGTTGGAGCGCTTTCCAAATCGTGTTCCAAGAGAACTTCTCGCTTGCCAAATCGTCAATCAGTTTACGCTCATAGGCTTCGGTGCTTTCGTAGTATCCAATCATGCTTTTCACTCCTTTCCTTTGATTTGCCTGTATCATACACCCGTTTGACAAATTTGTCAAGTGTTTTTGCACAAAAAAATTAAAAATATTTTGTTAACAATCACTATATAATTTTTGAATAAATGGAAAGAACTACCGAGTTTTGCGCGAATATTCGACGATTTTACGCGTAAAACAAAAACATTGGTGAATTATTATTCACTTTTTTAAAAATTTTTATTCGGCAAAATGACGAAAAGAAAAGAAGGCGTCGGTCAACTCGTCTTGCGCGCGGAGCAGCGCATTGCTGTCGGTGTGCGTTTCGGCGAATTGTCGGATTTCTGCGCGCACTTCGTCGGACGCAAACAGCGAAAACGCCGCGCATTCCAATGCCTCTGCCGCTGTATCGCGGTACGCGCGCAGTTCGGGCAATGCCGCACGCGCATCGCCGTGCCGCAGAAATCGGCTTGCACCCAAAACGGCGGTTTCGCGAAAGGGGAAGGGGTGCAAATCGTTTTCGGTAAAAAATGCAATGCCGCACGCAGGCAAAACCAAATGTGCGGGCGTATCGGAAAGCGGCGCGGTATACAGTTGCGCATCAAGGCCTGCTTCGATACACGCCGTGCAAAGTCCCTGCAAAAATAAAGGGGCGACCCCGCCGTACACATCACGCAGTACAGCGGTGCGAATGCCTTTTTCCCGAAACGGCGTGTAAACGGTGTGGATACCCCACGCGGTGACGGCGGACAGTTTGCGGCGAAACAAAATTTTGCCGCGCTCGCGTTTCGCGCGCGGTGCGGCGGCATGCAGTACCTCTAAAACTGCGCGGAATACTTTTGTGCTGTCTGCACAGCGCGCCAACAAATCCGCGCTCGCGTTTTGCGCTTCGACGGCAGCACGCAAATAGGTTTCGGCGCGCGTCTGCGCCGCAGACGCTTGCAAAAGCAGTGTGCCGTGTTCTGCGCCTGCTGTCGGCGGTACGCGCACAAGTGCAGGTGCGCAAAACCGTTTTGCGTGCGGTTGGCGCAATACAAGGGACGGGAAATAGTCCGCGTCTGCGGCAAATCGGTGCTGTTGCGGCAAATAAACGGCAACGACTTTCGCAACATTGTGCGTATGCAGTATGCGTGTGTACTGTATTTGTGCGTTTGCGGCATATTTACACAGTGCGGCAAACAACTTTTGCTTCGCCCATTCGTTTTCCCCCTGTAAAAAGTAGAAATCTGCGGTGTCTGCCGTCGGAAATGCGGCGGAAAATGCGGAAAAATCACCCGAACAGAAAAAAGTATCCAAATCTTTCACCCCCAAAACAGTATATTTCGGCTTTTTGCGGTGCGTTACGGTTTGACAATCTTTTCACGATGCTGTATAATAAATCCAACCGCGGATTTTTTCGCGCAATAGTTTTCGTATCAAATTAAGGAGTGAACAATATGCCTTTAGTAACCACAACCGAAATGTTCAAGAAAGCCTATGAAGGCGGCTACGCCATCGGCGCTTTCAATGTGAACAACATGGAAATCATTCAGGGAATTACCCGCGCGGCGAAAAAGCTCAACGCGCCCGTGATTCTGCAATGCTCTGCCGGTGCGAGAAAGTATGCTTCGCACGAATACCTTGTTGCGATGGTCAAAGCGGCGGCGGAAGAAACCGGTTTGCCGATTGCACTGCACTTGGACCACGGCCCGGACTTTGAAACCTGCAAATCCTGCATTGACGGCGGCTTTACTTCCGTTATGATTGACGGCAGTCACCTGCCTTACGAAGAAAATGTTGCCCTGACCAAAAAGGTTGTTGAATATGCACACGCGCACGGCGTTGTTGTCGAAGGCGAACTCGGTCAACTTGCCGGCATTGAGGACGATGTCAATGTCAGCGCAGAGGACGCAAGTTTCACCAAACCCGAACAGGTTTACGATTTCGTGACCAGAACCGGTGTGGATTCTCTTGCAATCGCCATCGGTACCAGCCACGGTGCATACAAATTCAAACCCGGTCAGAAACCCC
>CAMGGF010000144.1 GCA_946055445.1 uncultured Ruminococcus sp.
CGTTTTGGGAGAGAAAGCGGCAGAGGACGGTTTTTGGGACGATTTGCAGAATTCCCAAGCCGTGTTAAAACGCACAAGCGCGTTAAAAGCAAAGGTGCCGGCGTATGAAAAGCTGTGTGCGGATTATGACGACGCGCTGGTGATGATTGATCTGTCCGACGAAGAGGGCGATTTGGATTTATTGCCCGAATGTGAAGAAAATGTCAAAGCATTTGAAAGCAATTTGGACACGATGACGCTGACCACCCTGCTTTCAGGCGAGTATGACAGCAAAAACGCCATTCTCACCTTCCACGCGGGTGCGGGCGGCACCGAGGCGCAGGACTGGGCGCAAATGCTGTTCCGTATGTATAACCGCTGGGGTGAGCGCCACGGCTACAAGGTTTCGACGCTCGATTACCTCGACGGTGACGAAGCAGGCTTAAAATCCGCCAGCATTCTCATTGAGGGCGAAAACGCCTACGGGTTTTTGAAGAGCGAAACGGGTATTCACCGCCTTGTGCGCGTTTCCCCGTTTGACTCGGAAGGCCGCAGACACACCTCATTCGCCTCGTTGGAAGTAATGCCCGAAATTGACGATACGATTGAAGTGGAAATCGCCCCCGAGGACATTAAAATGGATGTGTACCGTTCCAGCGGCGCGGGCGGGCAAAAGGTCAACAAAACCTCCTCTGCCGTGCGTTTAACCCACATTCCGACGGGCATTGTCGTTTCCTGCCAGGTGGAACGCAGTCAACACCAAAACCGCGAGGTTGCCATGCGTATGCTCAAATCAAAACTCGTGGAAATCAAAGAGCGCGAGCACCTCGAAAAGATTTCGGATATTAAGGGCGACCAAAAGGAAATTGCGTGGGGCAGTCAAATTCGTTCCTATGTGTTTATGCCCTATCAGTTGGTCAAAGACCATCGCACCACTTTTGAGTCGGGCAACATCAACAATGTGATGGACGGCGATTTGGACGGGTTCATCAACGCATATTTGAAAATGGAATCACAGAAAAAATTGGCGCAAGGCTAAAAATACAGCCGTCTGTTTCAAAAAAAACAGGCGGCTGTTTCTTTTTGCATTTTTATTTCGCAGACAAATCTACGGCATCTTTCAACGCGTGATACATGGCTAAAAATTCCGCTTCGGTCTTTTGAAAATCCGTGTCTGCGGTCAGCGCGATGTGCAATTCGGGCGGTGCTTTGAACAATTCGGCACCGTGGAACATCTTAAATTCGTGATACAACAGTGCGTCATCTGCCGCCTTCACTGCCGCGCGTTCCTCGTCGGTGACATCGGTGGTAGCGTACTTTTCATAAATCAGTTTTTGCAAATTGCGTTCATAGTCCGAAAATGCGGGAATATGCCGCCGCAGCGGGCGGGTTAAATCGCCGATATACGCCTCGGCACTGTCGTGCAGCAGCGCGAGCAACTGCACCTTTTCTGTAAAGCCTTGCGCCTTTACTTCTTTCGCACAGTTTATGGAATGGCGCGCCACGGAGTAAAACGCTCGAAAATGCCCGTTCGCACGGGACAAATAGGACAGTGCGTGCGCAATATCCTCTATGCAAATGTCCTCTGCCGTGGGGTTTGTCGGGTCAAACACATGCCCGTAAAATGTGGAAATACAGCATTTATCAATCATACTTTTCTCTCCTGTTGCAGAATGTAAAATTTATGAACTTTACGCTTGAAAGCCGAATTTTGCGGCGATACGCGCATATTGCGGCGTGGGTACACCGTATTTTTTGCCCAAACGCACAGGTTCAAATACAAGCCCGTCCAATTCGCTTTGGTGCCCCGCGCGAATATCCCGTTGCATCGAGGTGGACGCGTCGGGGGAAAGTGCGTCAAGAATGTCCAAATTGGTTTGCACAATGTCCGTATCAAACGCACAGCCCATTGCCTGCGCCAACACTTCGATTTCCCGCATCAACGCCGCAAAAGTATCCCGCTTGGCGCCTGCTTTTTGAAATGCGCCCGCGTCCGCATCAAAATACAGTCCTGCCGCCGCCATCGGCGACACATAGGCATATTTTTTCAAGGTATCGCGCTGTACGAAATCAGAAAGCAACGGTTCAATCCCCGCCGTTTTTAAATCGGCGGCAATTTCCTGTAAAATCGGTCGATATTCCACCTTTTGCCGCACACCGAATACAATTCTAAAAATCTCGCCCTGCCGTGCTACTGTGCCTGCCGACGGTTTACTCGCCGCAATATACACACAGCCGTCCGTCACGAGCGACTGCGGCAAAGCCGCTTGTAAACGCGCGCCTGTGCCGTAAATATTCAACAGCGGTATGATAACCGTATCTTTCGTAGAAACCCGCCGCAAAAACGGCAAAATTTCCGCAAGGGAATACCCTTTCACCGACACAAAAATCACATCGGGCGTTTCTTTGTATGCCGCTTCACAAAACGCCTGCACGGGAAACACCGTTTCTGCCGTTTCGCCGCGCAAAATTCGAATACCGTCCGCTTGTAACGCGTTTAAATTCTCCCCGCGCGCAAGAATATCCGCCGAAAATCCCGCTTTTGTAAGTGCGGCGGCAACGCTTAAGCCCACCGCGCCCGCACCGGCAACACAATATCGCATAGCGTGCACCTCTGTTTTGAAAGTCTGACAGTATTGTAGCACAAATCTTTGCAAAGCGGAAAAATATTTGCATTTTTCTCCCATTTTTTCAAAAAATATGATACAATAGAGCGAATTTAGAGACAGACAATCGGAAAGCCACCCATAAATCGGGTTCGATTTTATAGAGAGGTACTTGTTTTCATGTCCGAAAAGCAAAAAGAAATTTGCAAACTCACCGTAAAAATCGCGGTTGCTGCCGCGGTTTTTGTCGCCGTGCTGCTGAACTATCAAACACTGACAAATATAGATGTGCGCGCGCTTGTGCAAAGTGCCGCCTCCCCTGTTGCGGCGGCTTGCACGGTGCTTTTGGTCTATGTTTTAAAAGGGTTGGTATTTGTCATTCCCGCCTCGCTCTTTTATGTTTCCGTCGGTATGGCGTTTTCTCCGTTCACGGCAGTGGCAGTCAACCTCGGCGGCATCTTGCTGGAAGTCGCGGTTTCGTATCTGTTCGGGCTGTTTTTGGGCGGTGAATACATTGAAAAACTGCTGGCGCGCAAAAAGAGCGGGCAGAAAATTTTAGAAATGCAAAAAAGCCGTACAGGCGCGGCGTCGGTATTTATTATGCGGCTGTTGCCCGTATTCCCGATTGACTTTGTCAGCCTGTTTTTGGGCGGCGGCAAATATCCGTTTGGGCGGTATCTTTTGCTGTCGCTTTGCGGCATCGCGCCGCGCGTAATCTTGTTCACCCTGCTCGGCGACACGATTTACGCCTATATTCCGATGAAACTGATGATCACCTTGATTTTAATTACCGTACCCGTAGCGGCAGTGGGCATTTTGATTGCGGCAATTGTCAAACGCAAACGCACGGCAAATATTGCGGCAGAAAACACAACACAGGAGGAACAAGATGCTTGACAGCGATACCGCTTTACAGAAGCGATTTGCAGAATTGCACACACGCGCCCAAATGCGGCAAACACTTGTGTGCTCGGATTTTTTAAATTTGCACGAGCAAGATGTTTTGCAAAGTACAAAAGGTGTCGCACCCTATGTGCTGTTCGGCGGGTATCCTGTATCGGAACGGAAAATCGCCGTTTTCGGTGCAACCACGCAAGCCGAAGCCGAAACAGCCGTGCCGTTTGTCCTTTTAAAAATCGCACCTGCCGCGCCAAAATTTGCCGACGTGCTTTCGCACCGCGATTTTCTCGGCAGTATTTTGGCGCTCGGACTGCGGCGGGAAATGATTGGCGATATCGTGCTTTCGGACAATTGCGGCTATGTGTTTTGTATGGAAAGCATTGCCGCCTTTTTAACGGACAATTTAGACCGTGTGTGCCGCACCACAGTGCGCATTTCGCCGTGTGACGCTTTGCCGAACACGCTGTCCGCCGAGCCGGAACCTGTGTCTGTTGTGGTAGCATCCGAACGGTTGGACGCGATACTTTCGGCGGTGTTTCGCCTATCGCGCAGTGAAGCACAGAAATACATCGGCGCCGAGCGCGTATTCGTGGACAGTTGCTGTGTAACACGGGCGGATATTGCTTTAAAAGAAAACTGTATCGTTTCCCTGCGCGGCTACGGGCGTTTTCGCTATTGCGGCACTGAACGTGAAACAAAAAAAGGCAAACTGCGCGTAGCGGTGCAAATCTATAAATAAAATGTGCGCCGTGCGGGTTTTGCCGCTTACGGAATTTCGT
>CAMGGF010000145.1 GCA_946055445.1 uncultured Ruminococcus sp.
CAAATCTGCCACGAGAAACCGTGGTTCGGATTATAACCGTTACCCTAAGGTGAGGAGAGCCGAACCCGATATGGTTTAAAACGGCATATTTTTGCTTTTGAGACGGCAGTCGGGCTGACGCCCGACAACGGTGAAAAAGTGAAAATACGCCGTAATATCAAATTTTCGGCATATTGTGTTCGACTCGCCTCACCTTAAGAAACTTGTAACTATTTTGCATCTTGTTTTGTTAGATTTTTCTGTTATATATAGGGTACAAACAAAAAAATCGGTATTCGTCGGGTGAAAACGGAGGTTGTTTTATGCTGATGTGTATTTCCATCGCCGTCATTCTAAGCGGCATCGCTTTTTCCTTGCTCGTAACCCTTGCAAAGCAAAAATTTCCCAAATTGCAAAATGCCTGCGAGGGCGCGTATGCGGTCGGATATTCCCTTTCGGCATTCGGCGCGGTGGCGCTGTACGGGGTGCTTTCGGGGCAAATTGTTTTGCCGGCATAATATGCATTTACGGGGTTTTCGAAATGCAAAAAATCTGTTATGATTAAGGCAAAACAAAACGCAAAGAAAAATGAGGGGTATGAAATGTATACGGTTTTAATCTGTGATGACGACAAGGCAATTTTAGATTCTTTGGAAATCTATTTGCATTTAGAGGGCTACGAAGTACGCAAAGCCACCAACGGTGAAGAAGCGCTTGCATTGGCGCGTGCGAACGAAGTCCACTGCATCATTTTAGATATTATGATGCCGGGGCTGGACGGCTTAAATACCACTTTGCAGTTGCGCGAATACAACAATGTGCCGATTATTCTGCTCTCGGCAAAAAGCGAGGATACCGACAAAATCACGGGGCTTTCGTTCGGCGCGGACGATTATGTGACAAAGCCCTTTAATCCGTTGGAATTGATGGCGCGCGTCAAATCGCAAATTCGCCGCTTCGCGACTTTGGGCAGTATGGATACACGCGAAAATGTGTTGGTTACGGGCGGGCTGACGCTCGACCCCGAAGCGAAAGAGGTTACCCTTGACGGCGAAAGCGTGCGCCTGACCGCCACGGAGTACGGCATACTGGAACTGCTGATGCAAAATATGGGCAGGGTACTCTCAACCAGTCAAATTTATGAGGCGGTGTGGAATGAGCCGGCGTTTTCGAGCGAGAAAACCGTGACGGTACATATCCGCCGCATTCGTGAGAAAATCGAAATCAATCCGAAAGAGCCGAAATATTTAAAGGTGGTGTGGGGCATTGGATACAAAATCGAAAGGTATTAAATACAGTTACGGTATGAAAGTCACGGCGTTTGTACTCGCCGCTTTGTGCGTGCTTGCAAGCGCTTGGTGCTGTGTGGAAATTACCAAAATGCTGCATGATTGCGGCTGGGAAAATCTGTTGGTGCGCGAAAACGCATCTTTTACAGACACGGCAATGTTTTATAACGAAGTTGCCGCCGCGGCAAAGCATGTAAAAAACGGCGCGCTGGCAGGCACTTGGGAAGAAGAACGCGTCACCAATTACGATACCCTACAAGATGAACAGGCGCGCGCCCTTGAACAGTTCCGTGCGTTTCAGGCGCAGTCGGAAAAAGAGGCACAACGGCGGTTCTCCTATACAGCGGACGACAATGACGACACGCTGACAGAAACCACCGCGCCCGAAACGGTAACCGACGCTGTCGGGCAGGCGGTTACCACCACTGTAGCAACAAATTCATACTTGAACGAGGAAGATGCACAAGCCTATTTGGAAACCTGCCAAATGATATATCACTTCCGGTATTTTTCAGAAGTGTCGATTGCCCTCAACTACACGATGACCGAAGACGCTGTTTTAGAAAATATTGAAACGCTTTACAACGACCACCTTGCCGCGGCAAAGCGGGCGTTTGAGTCGAGCGTGGTCATTGCAAACGAAAAATTGTCGCAGTATGTCAATTTCCGGTTTTTGGCGGTCAACAGCCAAACGGGCGAAGTGTATACAAACTGCCAAACGCCCGTGAAAACACCCGAGGAATTTTACGCACTGTTTCAAAACAGCCCTGCCGCTTGGGTGCTCGGGGTTACCGCCGAGCAGGGCGTGGTGTATTATTCCGACGCCGTATTGGTTGACACGCTGTATGATACGGAAGTACAGGAAATCGGCTATGACAGCCTACCCGATTGGCTGGGCAGCGCCTTCGGTGACGAAGGGTTTGACATTTACCTTTGTGCGGATTTGCCCGTAGAACCGGGCGACGCGTTTTACACCGCCTCGCAAACCTTTTACAGCAATACAAATCGGCTCGGCTACCTGCTGTATGTGGCAATGCTGTTGCTTGCCGTGGCAGTATTGCTCACCGTGTATTTGGTATTGGTCGCAGGGCGCGTGCGCGATATGGACGGCGTACAATTCTCGGTTTTGGATAAAATTCCGACCGACCTGCATTTTATCCTTTCTTGGGGGCTTGCTTGTCTCGGTTTGTACGGCGCGGCAGAATTATTAGACGCCTATGTGTTTGACAATGCCGCGACCTACTATATTCGCAATGTTTCGCTTTTATGCTTGGGCATTGCGCTCTTGTGCGCGGCGGTGTATGCCGTGTTGGCAGAGTGGTGTACCTCGACCGTAAAGTTCGCCAAAGCAAAGCAGTCATTTGTGCACGCAATGCTGACTGCCAAACTCATTTTGTGGCTGTGGAAACAATGCAAAACCTTTGTAAACTGGACCAAACGCGTTGTTGCTAAAGCGAAAGACACATTGCAAATAAAACTGGTGCGTCTGCCGCAAAAAGCGTGGCTGTTCGTTCTGATATATGTCGGCGTCAATGCGTTGATTGCGCTGATTTTGGCGGTAAGCGGGGGATGGTTTTTCCTCCTTTTGTGCCTTGCGGCTGTCAATGTGGTGGCATTAGTCCTGATTTGGCGATATGTGTGCGCGCTTGATACAATCATTGTCGCCGCAGAGCAAAGCAAGTCGGGTGAAATGCCCAAAGACCTAGACACCGCATCTATGCCCGAACCCTTAAAATCGTTGGCGCAAAACTTAAACTATACGCAAGAGGAAATGCAAAAAGCCGTGCAGGAGGCCGTAAAAGGCGAGCGTATGAAAACCGAACTCATTACCAATGTTTCACACGATTTAAAAACACCGCTGACCTCGATTATTTCCTATGTGGATTTGCTGAAAAAATGCGATATTTTGGACACCGACGCACAAAAATACATTACGGTGCTTGACGAAAAATCCATTCGTTTAAAACGGTTGATTGAGGATTTGGTGGAGGCGTCAAAAGCGTCTTCGGGCGCCGTTACGCTGAACAAAATGCAAGTCAATCTGTATGAACTTGCCGTGCAGGCGGTCGGTGAAATGGAAGACGGCTTTGCCGAGCGCAATTTGCAAATTATCTTAAACGAGCCTGCCGAAGCACCTGTGGTGTTTGCCGACAGCCAAAAAACCTGGCGCATTATGGATAATCTGCTTTCCAATGCACGCAAATATTCGCTTGCGGGTTCGCGCGTATATGTGGAAGTGGCAAAGGCGGGCAACACCGGCATCTTTACGATTAAAAATGTGTCGGGTGAAGCGCTCAACATTGATCCCGACGAACTGACACAGCGTTTCGTGCGCGGCGACGCTTCTCGCACATTAGAGGGCAGCGGATTGGGGCTTTCCATTGCCAAAGACCTTTGCCGTTTGCAAGACGGGGAACTGAAATTGGAAATTGACGGCGATTTGTTCAAAGCCACCGTTTCCCTGCCGCTGTATACTGCATCGTAGGGTTGCATCGTTGGTTTACTTTGCAGGTAGTCTTTCCCTATCGTCTCGATTGGAAAAGCCATCGTGTAGGGAACGACCGAAGACGCGTTCCGTAAAAAATTACAGCAAAATAAAAATATGTCATCCTGCGCGAAGCGAAGGTCTCAACCGCAATAAAACAAAATGCAGCGAAACGAGATTCTTCGCCTGTCGGCGCAGAATGACAGGCGGGCGTCGACTCGGCGTCCCATACAAATGACATCTGTTTTACGGGCGGGCGTGGAAGCCCGCCACTACGCGAAAACATATATTGCGTGCGTAGGGAACGGTCTTGACCGTTCCGCAAACCTCTCCATTTATTGGGGAGGTGGCACGGCGTAGCCGTGACGGAGGGGCAAAACACATCAAACCCCGCAGACACGCGAAGGAAAAACAAATCCCCGCCCTATATGAATTGCACCCCATTTGTTAGACAAGTATGGTATACTATCTAACAAGTGGGG
>CAMGGF010000146.1 GCA_946055445.1 uncultured Ruminococcus sp.
CGTTTTATACAGAGGCGGATTCCGTAATTTTAAAAAAATATACGCCTGCGTGCATTTTTTGTGACAGTGCAGATGATTTGATTACCTATTGCGGGATGAAAGTCTGTAAAAACTGCCTTGCCAAAATGAACACGCAAGCAAAAACGGAAGAAAAATAAAATATGTAAAAAACAATAAGAACGGCACACCGCGGTTTACGGTATGCCGTTCTTTTGCTGTTTGTAATTATAAATTATTCACATGGAAACTAAGCGTCATCAAACTGTCCGACAGATGCACATTTTCAACAGCGACTTGCGGGTGATTTGCCGCAATATCATAATGGCTGAAATTCCAAAACCCTTTCACGCCTAACTGCACTAGTTCATCGGCAATTTCTTTTGCGCTTTCACTTGGAATACAAAGGACGGCAACCGTCGGTTTATTTTCCTTGCAAAAGTCATAAAGACCGTTGATGTGACGAATCGGAATATTTCGCACCATTTGTCCGGCAAACGCTTCATTTTTGTCGAATATACCGATAAGATTAAATCCGCGTTCTTCAAAAGACATATGCGAAGCAACGGCTCTGCCGAGGTTGCCCGCGCCGATCAGAATGGTTTTTGCTTTTTTATTCACGCCTAAAATCTTACCGATTTCCAAATACAACTGCCCGACATTGTAGCCATATCCCTGTTGGCCGAAACCGCCGAAGCAGTTTAAATCCTGCCGAATTTGCGAGGCGGTAAAGCCCATTCGCTTGGAAAGTTCGCCGCTTGAAACGCGTTGCACACCTGCGCGCTTCATTTCGCCTAAAAAGCGATAGTAGCGGGGCAGACGCTTAATAACAGAGAGAGATACATCACCTTTCGCCATTTTTAATCGCCGTGCGATACGGTTTTGCACAAGTGCGGTTAAAACCCGTACTGTACGCCCGTTATCGTTCCTTTCGTTTTATTTTTTACACAGTTTCTCATTCGGAAAGTCGTTTAACGGTTTCCATCACATAGTCGCCGAAAGCACTGCAAGTAGCACCGTCCTCGCGGCCGGTAATGCGCAGTTTTTTCTCTTCAAACATACAAATGTCCAAAGCGCGCTCTAACAAATCCGCTTCTTTTTGCTTACCGATGTGGGAAAGCAGCATTACGCTTGCACGAAGCATAGAGCAGGGGTCAGCGTATTGCCCGCGTCCCTCGCGAATCATACGAGGTGCCGAACCGTGAATGGCCTCGAACATAGCATAACGCTTACCGAGGTTTGCACTGCCTGCCGTTCCGACGCCGCCTTGGAATTCCGCGGCTTCATCGGTGATAATGTCGCCGTACAAATTCGGTAAAATGAATACCTTAAAATCTTTGCGACGCTTTTCGTCAATTAACTTTGCTGTGGTAATATCAATGTACCATTCGTCTGTGATGATTTCGGGATATTCTTCACCGACTTTTTTGCATATACGCAGAAACTTACCGTCGGTGGTTTTGATAACATTGGCTTTGTTGATAATGGAAACGCGTTCTTTGCCGTTTTTGCGTGCATAGTCATACGCAAGGCGCGCAATGCGTTCGCTACCCTCCGAGGTGGTGACAACAAAGTCAATCGCGAGGTCATCGTCAACATTTACACCTTTTGAACCGACTGCGTATGCGCCCTCGGTGTTTTCGCGGAAGAAAGTCCAGTCAATGCCTTGCTCCTTCACTTTTACGGGACGAACATTTGCGAACAAATCGAGCGCTTTGCGCATTGCCACATTTGCACTTTCAATGTTCGGCCACGGGTCGCCCGCCTGCGGGGTGGTGGTCGGGCCTTTCAAAATCACATGACAAGCCTTTAACTCTTCCAAAACATCGTCAGGAATGGCTTTCATGACTTTGACGCGGTTTTCAATCGTCAGGCCGTCAATGGTGCGAAATTCTACCTTGCCGCTTTTTACCTCGTCCGCCAAAATATATTCGAGCACCCGTGCGGACTCTTTGGTAATAATCGGGCCGATGCCGTCGCCGCCGCAAACGCCGATGATGATTTTATCAAGTTTGTCATAGTCAATGAAGTCTTTTTCCGCTTTGATGCGGTCGGAACGCGCAGATTGTTCGCGCACCAGTTCTTCAAATTTTTTGAGTGCTGCCTGCAAATTTTCTTCGGTCATTTCTGTCTCTCCTTATAATGATTCTCTTGTGTAGTTGAGCAAGCCGCCGGCAAGGATAATATCCTTTTGGCGCTTGGTTAAGTCATACTTCAATTCGTAACTTTCGCCTGTGGTCAGGTTTTTGAGCACAATGGGTTGATTGTTGACAATAGCCGTTTTAACGCCCTCTAAACTCAACTCGTCACCCTGCGAGATTTTATCGTAATCTGCTTCGTTTTTAAAATTCAACGGCAAAATACCCGCGTTAATTAAGTTGGCACAGTGAATACGCGCAAAAGATTTTGTAACAACCGCTTTTACACCGAGATACAACGGTACAAGCGCCGCATGTTCACGCGAAGAACCTTGCCCGTAGTTTGCGCCGCCGATGATAATGCCTTTTCCCTCTGCCTTACAACGCTCAGCAAAGGTTTTGTCGCAAACCGCAAAGCAGAATTGCGACAGATACGGAATGTTGGAACGGTAGGGGAGGATTTTTGCACCTGCGGGCATAATGTGGTCGGTCGTAATATCGTCGCCGACTTTCAGCACCGCTTTTGCCGTGATGCTTTCGGGCAGTTTTTCGGTGGTCGGGAACGGCTTGATGTTCGGACCGTACAGAACTTCCACATCTTTTGCTTCTTCGGGAGAAGCGGGGAGTGCGACCATATTGTCATTGATTTCAAATTTTTCAGGCATTTGAATGTTGAGCGCCTCACCCAAATCACGCGGGTCGGAGAGCACGCCTGTCAAAGCGGAGTATGCCGCAACCTCGGGGCTGACCAAATAAATACCTGCGTCTGCCGTGCCGGAACGACCTTCAAAATTGCGGTTGAAGGTACGCAAAGAAACGCCGGCGGAATTGGGAGACTGCCCCATACCGATGCACGGACCGCACGCACTTTCCAAAATACGCGCGCCTGCGTCAATCATATCCGCGAGAGCACCGTTTTTCGCAAGCATATTGAGCACTTGTTTGGAACCGGGCGCAATGGAAAGGCTGACAGAGGGACAAACGGTTTTGCCTTTTAAAATTGCCGCGACTTTCAACATATCCATAAGTGAAGAGTTGGTGCAGGAGCCGATGCACACTTGGTCAACTTTAATCTGCCCGATTTCCGTTACGGA
This sequence comes from uncultured Ruminococcus sp., assembly GCA_946055445.1. Classification (GTDB taxonomy): domain Bacteria; phylum Bacillota; class Clostridia; order Oscillospirales; family Acutalibacteraceae; genus Fimenecus. The sequence continues at coordinate 3,230 of CAMGGF010000146.1, forward strand.
TTTCACACGGTCCGGCATATGCGGCATTGCCGCCATCGGGGCAAGAGAGGACAAATCGATTTCAATGGTTTCATCGTAAACCGCGTCTTCATCGGCTTTCAGTTCAATCCAATCTTCTTCACGGGACTGTGCTTTCAAAAATGCTTTTGTAATTTCATCTGACGGGAACACAGAAGTGGTTGCACCCAGTTCTGCGCCCATATTGGTAATCGTGGCGCGTTCGGGCACGGAAAGCGTTTTTACGCCCTCGCCGGTGTATTCAATAATTTTACCGACACCGCCTTTGACGGTCATGCGGCGCAAAACCTCTAAAATTACATCTTTTGCCGCAACATAGGGGTTTAATTTGCCTGTTAAGTGCACATTCACGATTTTGGGCATTGTGATATAGTAAGTGCCGCCGCCCATGGCAACAGCAACATCCAAACCGCCTGCGCCCATCGCGAGCATACCGATGCCACCGCCTGTGGGGGTATGGCTGTCCGACCCGATTAAAGTTTTACCGGGTTTTCCGAAGCGCTCTAAATGCACTTGATGGCAAATGCCGTTGCCCGGTCTCGAAAAGCGAATGCCGCGTTTTTTGGCAACCGATTGAATGAAACGGTGGTCGTCTGCGTTTTCAAACCCTGTTTGCAGCGTATTGTGGTCAATATACGCCACAGAAAGTTCCGTGCGCACACGCGCAACGCCCATTGCCTCAAATTCCAAATAAGCCATTGTACCCGTGGCGTCCTGCGTCAGCGTTTGGTCGATTTTCAACCCAACTTCACTACCGACGGTCATTTCGCCACTGCGTAAATGGCTTTGAATCAATTTTTGTGCAACTGTAAGTCCCATTGTTCAAAAAATCTCCTAACTTATTTATTTTTTTAACAAAGTACAAAACTATTTTAATACCGAAGCCGAACTTTGTCAATGAATTATCAATGAATTTTTATGAAAAAAGAAATGCGTCCTATTTTGCTTTGAAAATAGGACGCCAAAATCAATAGCACTGGTTTTC
>CAMGGF010000147.1 GCA_946055445.1 uncultured Ruminococcus sp.
AATTTGTCGAAGTCGGTAATCTGCCCTACACGGGTGTTTTCCACCGTGTAATTCACCTTCAACACGGGTGTGTAGATAGAGTCAATTGCAATCACGCCGATGACGGGCTGCATCATCTGCTTGTTACGCTCCGCCGAAACATAACCGCGGCCTCTGTCGGCGGTCAATTCCATATTGAGCGTTGCGCCCTCGGAAAGCGTTGCAATCAGATGGTCGGGATTGAGAATTTCAACCTCGGAATCTGTTTTGATGTCGCCTGCCGTAACCTCGCATTTGCCGCTGGCTTCCACATACAGCGTTTTCGGACCGTCGCCCTGAATTTTCAGGATAACGCCTTTCAAATTCAAAACGATTTCCGTCACATCTTCTTTTACACCGGGAACGGTGGAAAATTCGTGGAGAACACCGTCAATTTTTACCGAAGTAATTGCATACCCCGGCAAAGAGGACAAAAGCACACGGCGCAGGGAATTGCCGAGCGTGGTGCCGTAGCCTCTTTCCAACGGTTCCATTGTGAACTTACCGTAGGTACCGTCCGCGGACAAATCGAGTGCTTCAATGCTGGGCTTATCAATTCCTATCATTCAAAACCCTCCTATCGTGGGATTCGGGCAAACGCCCGAAATAAAACATATATTCGTACCTGTATAAATCGAGAATTCGATTGAAAATCACCGATGCGATTATTTTGAATAGAACTCAACGATAAGATGTTCTTCAACAGGAACTTCAATCTGCTCTCTGTCAGGCAGTTTGACAACTTTCGCAGTCAGGTCATCGCCGTTTTTGTCGAGCCATTCCGGAACGGGACGGGAAGCGTTTGCTTCGAGGACGGCTTTGAATTTTTCGCTGTCGCGGCTCTTTTCACGAATCGAAACAACATCGCCGGCTTTGAGAAGGTAAGACGGAATGTCCACTTTCTTGCCGTTGACGAGATAGTGACCGTGGGTGGTAAGTTGTCTCGCCTCTGCGCGGGAAGAAGCCCAACCCAGAAGGTAAGCGACATTGTCGAGTCTGCTTTCGCAAATGCGAAGCAGGTTTTCACCGGTCATACCCTGTTTGCGTTCTGCCATCAGGAAATATTTGTGGAACTGGCCTTCCTGAATCCCGTAATAACGGCGAGCCTGCTGTTTTGCGCGCAACTGCATACCGTATTCGGAAGTCTTTTTGCGGCCCTGACCGTGTTGGCCCGGCGCATAACTGCGGCGATCTACTGCGCATTTGCCGGTGTAGCAACGGTCGCCCTTCAAAAAGAGCTTTTTGCCTTCACGGCGGCAAAGCTTGCAAACCGCACCTGTATATCTTGCCATAAATTACACCTCCAAAAACTTACACTCTTCTTCTTTTGGGCGGGCGGCAGCCGTTGTGCGGAATGGGGGTAACATCTTTAATCATGGTTACATCCAAACCTGCGGTCTGCAACGCGCGGATTGCGGCTTCACGGCCTGAACCCGGGCCCTTAACATATACTTCCACTGTTTTCATACCGTGGTCAATCGCAATTTTCGCAGCGGTTTCAGCGGCGGTCTGCGCAGCAAACGGCGTAGACTTTTTGGACCCTCTGAAGCCCATTTCGCCGGCAGATGCCCACGAAACAGCGTTGCCCTGCACATCGGTAATTGTAACGATGGTGTTATTGAAGGTGGATTGAATATGCGCTGCACCTTTTTCGATGTTTTTGCGCTCACGGCGACGGCGAGTCGCTGTGCCTTTTTTTGCAGTAGCCATTTAACAAACCCTCCCTTATTTCTTCTTGTTCGCGATGGTCTTTTTCGGACCTTTGCGGGTACGCGCGTTGTTTTTCGAAGTCTGGCCGCGAACAGGGAGACCCTTTCTGTGGCGGGTTCCGCGATAACTGCCGATTTCAATTAAGCGCTTAATGTCAAATGCGATGTCACGGCGAAGGTCACCTTCAACCTTAACATTGTGTTCGATGTATTCACGAAGTTTCGCTACATCTTCTTCGGTCAAATCCTTCACGCGTGTGTCGGGATTTACACCGGTTGCGGCAATAATGTCGCTTGCCGTTTTTCTGCCGATACCGTAGATGTAAGTGAGGCCGATTTCGACTCTCTTGTCTCTCGGTAAATCAACACCTGAAATACGTGCCATTTAACTTTGCACCTCCATTATGATGCGGTAAATTTTACCATTGAAATTTCCGTTTGCGAAAGCGCAATATCGTTGTTTAGATCTTTAACAACGATATTCGAGCGCGCGGCAGGGAGATCAGCCCTGGCGTTGTTTGTGCTTCGGATTTTCGCAAATGACCATCACTTTGCCCTTGCGTTTAATAATTTTGCACTTTTCGCAAATTTTTTTGACAGAAGGTCTGACTTTCATATGGGAATACCTCCTTCTTAAAAATCAAGAACTAAACCTGTTGCTTATTTGGTTCGCCATGTAATGCGCCCGCGCGTGAGGTCATATGGCGACATTTCGACCGTCACTTTGTCGCCCGGCAGGATGCGGATGAAGTTCATACGCAATTTGCCGGAAATATGGGCTAAAATTTGGTGACCGTTTTCGAGTTCTACCTGAAACTGTGCGTTCGGCAGTGCCTCAACGACCGTACCTTCAATTTCTATCATATCCTGTTTTGACATAGTTTCAAGCCTCCCAATATTGCTTTAATGCTTGTTTGATTGCCCGGTTTGACTGCATTTGCGCGGCGGTCAGCACATATTCCGTCTTTTGTAAATGTTTCGGATTTTTGGCCTTTGGCTTTAAAAGCCGCCGTTCTTTTCCGTCACAGACGAATACGCGTGTTTCGCAAGTGTCAACCACACACATTGCTTTGCCGCGGTCGCGCCCGCGCAAGGCGTACACAACCGTTCCGATTTTCCATTCCATTTTACAAGCCTCACCTGATTTTCGTCAGAATCTGCGGCCCGTTTGCAGTAATGGCAACCGTATGCTCAAAATGTGCGGCGAGTTTTCCGTCGCGGGTTTTTACAGTCCAACCGTCGGGCATTTGGCGAATTGCTCTATTGCCTTGTGTAATCATCGGCTCAATGGCAATCACCATACCCGGCAACAGGCGCACACCGCGTCCCGGTGTGCCGAAATTCGGTACGCTGGGGTCTTCATGGAGTTTGGCGCCGACGCCGTGCCCTGTGTATTCGCGCACAACACCGTAGCCGCGTTCCTCGCAATGCGTTTGCACCGCAGAGGCTATGTCACCGATTCTGCCGCCTGCGACCGCCTTTTCAATGCCTTTATACAGGCTTTCTTCGGTCGTGTCGCACAGCCGCTTCGCCGCTTCGGAAATATTCCCGGCGGCGAAAGTAGCAGCATTATCGCCGTTATAGCCGTCCACCTTAGCGCCAAGGTCAATGCTGACGATGTCGCCTTCTTTGATGACACGCTTTTTGCTCGGAATTCCGTGAATAACCTCGTCATTTATGGAAATGCATGCTGTGGCAGGGAACCCGTACAAATGCAGGAAGTTCGGCTCTGCGCCTTGCTTCTTGATGTAATCGTACGCGATTTTGTCAATCTCATAGGTAGTGACACCCGGTTTGACAGCCTCCCCTGCCAACTGAAGCGCCTCCGCCGAAATGATACAAGCCTTTCTGATAAGGTCGATTTCTCGGGCGGTTTTCAGCACAACCATGCTTAATCCTCCAATGCTTTGAAGGTCAGGGCGGTTGTATCGGCAACCTCTTCCTGCCCTTCCACCACGCGAAGAATGCCCTTCTTCTCGTAGTAACCCTTCAACGGCTCGGTCTGCTCGTGATATGTCTTTAAGCGGTCGAGCACGGTTTCGGGCATATCGTCCTTTCTTTGGACGAGTGTATCCCCGCAAACATCGCAGATACCCTCTGCTTTCGGCTTTTTAAACTCGGTGTGATAGGTCGCGCCGCATTTCAGGCAAACGCGTCTGCCCGAAAGTCTGGATGCGATTTTTTCGTCCGGCACTTCAATGTCAATGACCTTATCAATGCGAACGCCCATTTCGTCGAGCGCCTCCGCCTGCGGAATGGTCCGCGGGAAACCGTCCAGAATGAAGCCGTTGCGGCAATCATCCTGTTTCAGTCTCTCGTTGATGATGCCGATAACCACTTCGTCGGGAACGAGTTTGCCGGCATCGATAAAGGATTTCGCTTTAAGCCCCATTTCGGTGCCGTTTGCCATCGCTTCGCGAAGCATATTGCCCGTTGAAATCGCGGGAATCGAAAGTTTTTCACAGATTTTTTCAGCCTGTGTGCCTTTGCCCGCGCCCGG
>CAMGGF010000148.1 GCA_946055445.1 uncultured Ruminococcus sp.
GAGGTGGTGCACGGCAAAAAGTCGCTGATTGACAAAATGCCCGGCACTTACGAGGAAAAATTCGCAGGTGTGCGCGCGTTCGTCGGCTATATGATGGCGCACCCCGGCAAAAAACTGATGTTTATGGGGCAGGAGTTCGGGCAGTTTATCGAGTGGAATTACGAGCAGGGCTTGGATTGGCTGTTGCTTGACTACCCGCAACACCGCGCTTTGCAAACCTATTTCCGCGAAATCAATTTGCTTTACAAAAAGACCAAACCGATGTGGGAAGTGGACGATTCGTGGGAGGGTTTCTCTTGGATTTCCTCCGACGATAAGGACAATTCCGTTATCGCCTTCCGCCGCATAGACGAAAGCGGCAAGGAGATTATCGCCGTTTGCAACTTCACCAATGTCGAGCGCACCGATTACCGCATCGGCGTACCGAAAAAAGGCAGTTACAAAGTGTTCTTCAATTCCGATGATACCGTATTCGGCGGTGCGGGACGCGGCGACAAAGATAAAATCAAAACCGACGCCATCAATATGCACGGTTTTGAGCAAAGTATTTCTTTGGATTTACCGCCGCTTTCGACAATCTATTTAAAGAAAACGCGGTAAACTGTATTCCTGTGTTTTAAATTCTCATAAGGAGGCAAAAATATGGCACGCAAAATGGAGTGCATTGCAATGTTGCTTGCAGGCGGGCAGGGCTCGCGCCTCGGCATTCTCACAAAGAACATTGCGAAACCCGCCGTTCCCTACGGCGGCAAATACAGAATTATCGACTTCCCGCTTTCCAACTGTGTGAATTCGGGCATTTCCACCGTCGGTGTTCTGACACAGTATCAGCCCCTCGAATTAAACGATTATATCGGGAACGGCCAACCGTGGGATTTGGACCGCGCCAACGGCGGCGTACATATCCTTTCTCCCTATCAGCAAATCAAAGGCTCGGAGTGGTATAAAGGTACGGCAAACGCGATTTACCAGAACATTACCTTTATTGACCGCTACAATCCCGAATATGTGGCGATTTTGTCCGGCGACCATATCTATAAAATGGATTATTCCAAAATGCTCGCCTACCACAAAGAAAAAGACGCCGCCTGCACCATCGCTATGCTCGAAGTGCCGTGGGAAGAGGCTTCGCGTTTCGGCTTAATGCTTGTGGATGAGGACAATAAGATTACCGAATTTGAGGAAAAACCGAAAAATCCGCGCAGCAACAAAGCGTCTATGGGCGTTTACATATTTACTTGGAGCAAACTGCGGCAGTATTTGATAGATGACGAGGCAAATCCGAATTCTTCCAACGATTTCGGGCACGATGTCATTCCCGCCATGCACAATGCGGGCGAAAAAATGTATGCCTATCTGTTTGACGGCTATTGGAAAGATGTCGGCACGATTGACAGCCTTTGGGAAGCAAACTTGGACTTGTTAAATCCGAAAGTGGATTTGGATTTGTCCGACCCGACTTGGAAAATTTACTCCAAAACGCCGACCGCGCCGCCGCATTATGTGGCACCGACGGCAACCGTGCAGAACTCGATGATTGGCGAGGGGTCGCAGGTGTTCGGCGAATTGGATTTCTCCATTTTGTTCCACAATGTCACCGTGGAAGAGGGCGCCGTGGTGCGTGACTCCATTGTGATGCCCGGCACGGTGATTAAAGCGGGCGCGGTGGTGCAGTACGCCATCGTTGCCGAAAACGCCGTGATTGCAGAAAACGCCGTGGTCGGTGAACGCCCCGAAGCGATGGCAAACTTAGACGATTGGGGTGTCGCGGTGGTCGGCGCGGGTGTAACCGTGCACAAAGGCGCACGCGTTGCGCCGAAAGCGATGATTGACACGGATGTAGAGGAGGCGTGAGGAAGATGACAGGCAACAACATTTTAGGTATTATTTATTCCAACAAATATGACGAGTGCCTGAGCGAAATCACGGGCCTTCGTACCATGGGTTCCGTGCCGTTCGTAGGGCGGTACCGTTTAATTGACTTTGCGCTTTCCAATATGGTCAACAGCGGCATCGAAAAAGTCGGTGTCATCACCAAAAGCAACTATCAATCCTTAATGGACCATCTCGGCACGGGCAAACCGTGGGATTTGTCGAGAAAAACCGAGGGTATGTTCATTTTGCCGCCGTTTTCTTCGGCAGGCAACACGGGTACTTACACCAACCGCGTGGAAATGCTGCGCGGCGTGATGGGCTTTATTGCGCGTTCCAATGAGGAGTATGTGCTGTTGTCCGACTGCAATGTGGTTTTGAATTTGGATATTGACGAATTGATGGCGTTCCATACGGAAAACAATGCCGATATTTCCGTGGTTTGCAAACACGGCGTTTTGCCGAAACTCGACAACATTATGCAACTCGATTTGAACGGCGAAAACCGCGTTGAGCGCATTGCTCTTGCGCCGAATACCACGGGCGAGGTGGACTATTCTTTAAATATGATTTTGATGAAACGCTCGCTGTTACAACGCCTTGTTAACGAAAGCGTCAGTTTAAATCAGGAGTCTTTCGAGCGCGATATTATGCAGGGCAATACGCAGAAACTGCGGATTTTCGGTTTCCCGGTTACGGGCTTTGCCCGCACGATTGACTCGCTTGTTGACTATTTCAAAGTGAGTATGGAACTGTTAGACCCCGCAAACTGCGCGGAACTGTTTAACCCCGACCGTCCCATTTATACCAAAGTGCGCGACGATATGCCTGCGATTTACGGGCTTGGCTCTACCGTCAAAAACTCGTTGATTGCCAGCGGCTGTATCATTGACGGCGAGGTCGAAAATTCGATTTTATTCCGCGGTGTGCGTGTGGAAAAAGGCGCTGTGGTGAAAAATTCCATTTTGATGCAAGGCAGTTTTGTTGCGGCGGGTTCCACCCTCAATTACACCATCGCGGATAAGAGCGTGGCGATTACCCCGAACAAAACACTTTCCGGCGCGGAAAACTATCCGGTATTTGTCGGGAAAGGGATTGTGATTTAATGGACGAACGGTGTGCGCTGTGCGGTAACCGTACCGCGCAAATGGATTTGGATATTGTCTCGTTTGAGGGGTTGGAAATACAGGCGTGCCCCTATTGCCGCAAGCAGTTGGAGCAAGCGGTAAAAAATCCCGCGCAAAACAGCGATTGGTTGCAAAATATTTTACAGGTGGATACGAAGGGCGTACGCACGGACGAAGTGACGGCGGCGCTGACGCGAATTTGCTATCAAAATGACATTCCGCGTCCGCAAAATACGCCGACTGTACCGCCGGCACCGATACCTGTGCAGGCGGTTCCCACGGCACCCGTGCCGAAAGCCACGCCCGCCGTACCAAATGCATCGGCACAACCGGCGGATTTGGAAGCGCGCGTTGCGGCTTTGGAAAAGAAACTGCAAAAATTGCAGCGGCGAATGTTGCTTTCCAAAGTGTTGGGTTTTGTGATTCCGGCTGTGGTTGCGTGTATTTTGGCAATTGTTTTGGTGCGGTCGGAATTTTTCCAAAACATTTTGGACTATTACAGCCAACTCGGCGAACTTGCAAACTCTATGTAACCGCATTTCTGTATGTAAGGAGCAGGATTTTATGAAAGTATTGTATGTTTCCAGCGAAGCGCTGCCCTTTATGGCGTCGGGCGGGCTTGCCGATGTGGCGGGCTCTTTGCCGAAAGCCCTGCGCAAACGCTTAATCGGGTGCCGCGTGGTGATGCCTTTGTATGACGGCATTCGGCAGGAATTAAAAGACCAAATGACCTTTTTGACAAGCATTACCGTACCTGTGGCTTGGCGGCGGCAGTATTGCGGCATTTTTGAAGCCAAGGCAAACGGTGTGATTTACTATTTGCTGGACAATCAGTATTATTTTAAACGCGACGGCATTTACGGGTATTATGACGATGCAGAACGCTTTGCGTTTTTCTCGCGTGCGGTGCTTGAAATTCTGCCGCACATCGGCTTTAAACCCGACATCATTCACTGCAACGATTGGCAGTCGGCGCTCACACCGTTGTATTACAGCACGATGTACGCAACCCGCGAAGGGTATGAAAACATCAAAACGATTTTCACCATTCACAACATTCAGTACCAGGGCACTTACGGCATGGAACTGATTAACGAAGTTTTGGGCCTTCGCCCGCAGGACAGAGGGCTTATCGAGTATGACGGCGATGTCAACTTTATGAAAGCCGCCATTGA
>CAMGGF010000149.1 GCA_946055445.1 uncultured Ruminococcus sp.
TTCTTTTTTTATAGTTTCCAAAGATTGATTGAATAATAAACTTTCTTCTGTATTATAAATTTTCATACAATAATTCAAAATCTTTATCTACCTTTTCTTTTTTCATATTGCTTAATCTCACCTTCAAATTCCGGTTTGTCGTGCACGCACAAAGACCCGCATTCTGTGTTTTCGTTTATTCCCCAAACACTTTCTGCATTTCCGCCATACGCCCGCAGGAAAATTTGCCTTCGGGGCATTTGCCGTCTGCAAAGCAACTCGGACCGTAGAATTTGAAAATTTCGGGCGAAACTTCCCGCAAAAGGCGCAGTGCCTCTATCGCGTGCGCGCGGATTTCCCATTGGGCACGCGTGCAGGTGCGCAAACGGAAGAAAAGCAAGAGTTCGCGCGCGTTCATCGTGGAAACAATGTCCACCGTGTTGCCGCTTAATTGGTAATACACCAAATCCGTTTCGGGTACGCCCGCCGCTTTGAGTGCTTCGTATTCCGCCGCCATTTTCTCAAATGCCGCGTTGTATTTTTGCAGTAATTCGGGATTTTCCTGTACGGCAGGGGGGATAATGTGTTTGTTGCGGTCTGTATAAATCAGTTCGGGAATTTCAATCGCGTGCATTCTGTGCCGTGTGAAGTGCGTCAGCCCCGACAGCGATACGCCGTTGTAACGCAGGGTGTAGTTCGCACTTTCAAGCGCGCGCGGACGACTCGTTTTTAACAGCGCCGAGAGGATTTTTTCCACCGTCTTTTCGTCTGCGCAAGCCGATTTTGCCGCCGCCGTGTCACAGCCCGTGTATTCAATCAAGGCATTTTGCGCTACGGTTTTTGCCGCGTCGGGTGTGTAACTTAACAGTTCCACCGACGCTTCGGCGCTTTTTGTTTGCGGCAATGCAACAAACGAGAAATCGGGCGTATCCGATACGGCGGTTTCGTTGCGTGCCTCAAAATCATGCAAAATGCCCGGCGTGCGTTCCCGCGCCTGCGCAAGTAACTGTTCGCCGAGTGCACGGATTTCGGGATATTTGCTGCCGCGCCCGTAGAGCATCGCGCGTAAAATATGCAAAAATTCGCGCCCGTTCACACTGCAAAAGAAATTGCTGTATAGGCAGTAGGGGAGCAAAAAGCGCGCGTCCTCTTTTTGAATACCCGCCTCGGTAAATTCGGTATACAACTCGAAAAATGACCGCATATGCGCTTTGTACCGTTCGGTCATTTCCGCGCTTTCAAACTGCGGCACATAAAAACCCGCGTCCGAAAAATCCACATATCGCCGCGATTTTACGGTAAACGAGGCGAGACGAAATTCGATAATGAATTGCTCGACCACCGCCGAAACATTTTGAAACACCAAATTGTAATAGGTGTGCTCTACCACGGAGTTGTGCCCCGAGCGTGTCACTTTGTCAATCAAATTGGCGTTTTTTTCTTCGTCCTGGCTTTTTGCCCAAATGCCGAGCGCCGTGCCGGGCTGGGTGGAAACTCTGCCGCCCGCGGCGGTCACTTTTTCGCCGCAGTCGGATAACCCAACCAAAAACGCACCGCTTGTATTCAAATCGGAAAAGTCCATAATTTTTCTCCTTTTGGCGTGATTTATACCCATTTTACCATAAAATATATAGTTTCGCAATTTATTTGTTACGAAAATTTAGAATATAAATCGCGAAATCCCGTTGTAAAAGTCGGAAAAATTTGTTATACTACCCTTGTATGTTAATTTATAGTGGAGAGGTGTGCAATGCAAAATCGTTTGATTGTGGTTGAGGGCTTGGACGGCAGTGGGAAATCCACGCAGGTTTCGCTGTTGAAAGCAAAATTGGAAAGCGACGGCACGCCCGTTCGGCAGATAAAACTGCCCGATTACGATGACCCTTCCAGCACGCTTGTGAAAATGTATTTGGGCGGGGAATTCGGCAAAAATCCCGAAGATGTCAATGTGTATGCCGCCTCCTCCTTTTATGCGGTGGACCGTTACGCGAGTTTCCGCCGCCATTGGCAGAAAGATTACGAAAACGGCACGCTGATTTTGGCGGACCGCTACACAACCTCCAACGCGGTGCATCAGGCGGTGAAACTGCCCGAAAGCGAGTGGGAAAACTATCTTTCGTGGCTGTCGGATTATGAATACAATAAACTCGGTATTCCCGCACCCGATGCGGTGATTTTCTTGGATATGCCCGTTGCGGTTTCGCAAAAACTGATGACCGCGCGCTACAACGGCGAAGAAACCAAAAAAGATGTGCACGAGGCAAATGTGGCGTATTTGAACGCCTGCCATAAAGCCGCGCTGTTTGCCGCCGAAAAACTCGGCTGGTATGTGGTACCGTGTGCTGACGGCGAAAATCCGTTGCCGATTGCGCAAATTCACGAGCGCGTGTATGAAATTGTAAAGAAGAAAATGTAAGGTGAAAATTCGTGTTGGAATTTAAAACGCCGCAAATGTCTGACCAAAAATGGGTGACGGAGATTATGCGGCAAAGCGGAGAACTGGCGTGCGAGTATTGCTTCGGCAATCTGTATATGTGGTCGGCTGTGTATGACAATACCATTGCGCGTTACGGCGATTTGTTTATCGCACGCGACGGCAATGACAGCCCGATGTATCTGTTTCCCTGCGGCGAAGGCAACAAAAAAGCCGCCGTCGAAGAATTGCTCTGCTGTGCAAAGCAAGACGGTGTGCCGCTGACGATGTACTGCTTAACGCCCAAACGCGTCCGCGAATTGGATTGCTTGTATCCCGACGCATTCGAGTATATCCCGATGCGCGAGTATTACGATTATATATACAATTCCGAAGATTTGATAAATCTTGCGGGTCGCCGCTATCACGGCAAACGCAACCATATTTCGTATTTCAAAAAGACATTCGAATGGGCGTATGAACCCATCAGCGAGAAGAATATGGACGAGTGCCTTGCAATGAACGCGAAGTGGGAAGAAAAAAACAAGGACAAAAATCCCGAGGAAATCGGCAATGAACTGGTAGCCCTTTCCCGCGGGTTTGACAAATATTTTGAACTCGGCTTTCAAGGCGGGCTTTTGCGCGCCGACGGGAAGGTGGTCGCCTATACCTTCGGCGAGGCACTCAACGAAACCGTGTTTTGCACGCATATCGAAAAAGCCTTTGCCGATGTGCGCGGCGCGTATCCGACGATTAACCGCGAATTTGCCGCAAACGCGCTTTCTGCTTACCGCCTGATTAACCGCGAGGAAGATACAGGCAGCGAGGGTCTTCGCAAGGCGAAAGAGTCTTACTATCCGTCCGTTTTATTGCCGAAATACCGCGCTGTATATAAAGGGTGACAAACATGCTGTTGCGCACTGCGAAAACCGAAGATAAAGATGCGCTTTACGCCCTTTGGGAGAGTGCATTCGGCGACACGCAAGAAACGGTAAAAACCTTTTTTCGCCTTTGCTGTGCCCCCGAAAACATTTTGGTTGCGGAAGCAGACGGACGGGTGCGTGCGGCGCTGTATTTGCTTGAAAACAAACTGCAAATCGGTGAAAATATCTACCGTGCCGCATACATTTACGCCGCCGCCACCGAACAAGCCTACCGTAAGAATGGGTTAATGACCGCGCTTCTTCGATACGCCGCAGAAACCGCCGCGCGGCGCGATATAGATTTTCTGTTTTTAACGCCTGCCAATGCAGCGTTGTTTGCGTATTATGAAAAACGCGGCTTTCGAACTGCATTTGCAAAGCGGGTGCTATCCGTTTCCCGCGCACAGTTGCAAGATGCGGCGGAACACGGCGCATACGCCGAAAGCGATTTTTGTGCGGAAAGTGTATCGCGCGAAACTGCCTTGCAGGGTGTACCGCATATTGTGTGGTCGGACGCGGTGTTGCAGTTCGACAGCGTTTTGCGAAAGGCATACGGTGTACAAAGTCTTTGCTTACAAGAGGGTTTCTCGATATTTGAAGCCGAAGAAGATACGGCAGAGGCCGCCGAATTTTGCTTTTTAAAAGGCGGCTTTTCCGTACTTGCACAGGCGCTTTTGCAAAAAACCGAGGCTTTGCATTTCACACTTTGTATGCCCTGTTTTGCCGATGTGCCGCCGCAGTTTCAGACGCAAACCGTTGCCGTGGCAATGGCAAAACCGATTTCGGCGCGGGCGAAACCTGAAACGGTGCAAAACGCCTATCTCGGCATTACCTTAGGATAGAATAAGGAGTAAGAT
>CAMGGF010000150.1 GCA_946055445.1 uncultured Ruminococcus sp.
GGCAACGCACGACAAAAACGCGAGTGCCACAGGCAAAACCGGCGTGTTTCGCAGGACAATAATCCCAATGGCAATTATCGCGGCAATGATGCCGACAACAATTCGTTTAACCATATACTATCTCCATATTCTATTCAATCTAGGGTAACGGTTATACCCCGCCGAAGCGCCGATTGCGCTTTTCAAATTCGCGCAGTGCGGCGGTGAAATCTTCTTCGGTAAAATCGGGCCACAAAATGTCGGAATACCAAAATTCCGAATATGCCGACTGCCACAACAGGAAGTTGGACAAACGGTACTCCCCACTCGGGCGGATAATCAAATCGGGGTCGGGAAGCCCCCCTGTATACAGATGGTCGGAAATCATTTCCTCGGTAATTTCCGACGCTTTGAGTTTGCCTTTTTCTACCTCTTTTGCAATCGCCTGTACGCTTTGCAAAATCTCCTGCCGCCCGCCGTAATTGATGGCAATATTCAAAATGACATGGTCTTTTTTGCGCGTAATGCGCTCACTGTACCCCATCATTTTGAGAATGTCTTTCGGAATCCCTGTGCGGTCTCCGATGAAATTGACTTTAATGCCCTTTTCCTCGTTTTCCGCCTTTCGCTCGTCGAGTTCGCGCAGATATTCGCGGAACAAATCCATAATCGCCGCGACTTCTTCGGGCGGGCGTTTCCAATTTTCGGTGGAGAACGCGTAAAACGTTAAGCATTCAATCCCGAGGTCGCCCGCAAATTCGCCGATTTTCCGAAAGGTTTTCGCCCCTTCAATATGCCCTTTGTAGCGCGGCAAGCCCCGTTTTTGCGCCCAACGGCCGTTGCCGTCCATAATAATGCCGACATGGCGCGGCAAAACGGAAAACTGCGGTAAATTCTCTTTATCCATAGCGTGCCTCAGGCGTTAAATCGCCATAATATCTTTTTCCTTTTCCTCGACCATCTCATCAATGCGTTCGATGAACTTGTCGGTGATTTTTTGGATTTTTTCCTCACCGCTGTGCAAATCGTCCTCTGTGATTTCACTGTCTTTTTTCAATTTTTTAAGTTTGTCGATGCAGTCGCGGCGAACGGAACGGACAGCGACTTTCGCTTCTTCACCGTATTTGCTGACATCTTTTGCAAGTGCTTTTCTTTTTTCCTCCGTCAGCGGCGGGAAAATCAAACGAATGACTTTGCCGTCATCCTGCGGATTGACGCCGAGGTCGGACGCCTGAATGGCTTTTTCAATGGTGGAAATGGTGCTGACATCCCACGGCTGAATGACCAAAATTCTGCCTTCGGAAACAGAAACTGCCGCCATTTGCTGTACGGGGGTGGGCACGCCGTAATAATCGACGCTCACCTTGTCAAGCAATGACGCGCTTGCGCGCCCCGCACGCATGGTTGCAAATTCGTTGTGCAGTGCCGTCAGGCTTTTTTCCATTTTTTCGTTTGCGAAATCAAATACCTCTTGCATAAAGTACGCCTCCTGTAAACTGTACTGTATTTTTTGAAATTATTTTACGATGGTGCCGATATTTTCGCCTTTTGCCGCCCGCACGATGTTCTCGGGGTCGGAAAGGTTAAAGACCAAAATCGGAATGTTGTTGTCGCGGCAAAGCGACGCCGCAGTGGAATCCATAACCGCCAAACCTTTGGCAAGCACCTCGGTGTGCGACAGAGTGTCGTATTTCACCGCGTCTGCATATTTGTTCGGGTCTTTGTCATACACGCCGTCCACATTGGTGGCTTTGAAAATAATGTCCGCATCGATTTCCGCCGCACGCAATGCCGCCGCGGTATCGGTCGAGAAGAACGGGTTGCCCGTACCGCAACCGAAAATCACAACTCTGCCCTTTTCCAAATGGCGTGTGGCTTTGTTGCGAATGTAGGGCTCTGCAACCTGCCGCATTTCAATCGCCGTTTGCACACGAACCTCCAAGCCGTACTGTTCCAATGCGTCGGCAAGCGCCAAAGCGTTCATTGCCGTGGCAAGCATACCGATATGGTCGGCACGCGTGCGGTCCATGCTGCCCGAACTTCTGCCGCGCCAAAAGTTGCCGCCGCCGACAACAAGCCCGATTTGCACGCCGAGTTTGGCGCACTCGTTTACCCATTTGCAGGTTTCCTGCACGGTGTCAAAATCAATGCCGTGCCCCTGCTTGCCGGCGAGCACCTCACCGGACAGTTTTAATAAGATGCGTTTGTAAACCGCTTCCATAGTTTTGCCTCCAAAACGCGTTCGCAAAAGTACTTTTGCAAACGGTAGTATTATCTCTATTATTTTACAGTAAAAAAGGCATTGTGTAAAGAGATTTTTTCGCCGAATTGCCGCTTCGAGAGTCTGATATTGACGAAACGCAAAAAAAAGTATATAATAAATGAACTTGACGCGTACAACCGAAAAAACGCGTCATTTGCGTTTGCAAACAAAATGAACGGAAAGGCGTGTTTTTTTTGGAAACAGCGATGTTTGATATAGAATTTCTGCAAAGCAATTTCAATTTACAAGGCGCTTACCAGTCCTATAAGCCCTTAAACGACGGGCATATCAATTCGACTTATGTTTTGACTTATGCCGCTGATAACGGCGAAACCCACAGTTATGTGGTGCAGAAAATCAACACCAACATTTTTAAAAATCCAGACGCGTTAATGGGGAACATTGTCGGCGTCACCTCGTTTTTACAGAAAAAAATTGCCGCGCGCGGCGGTGATGTGCAGCGCGAAACGCTTGATTTCCTGCCTGCCGCCGATGGGAAATATTACGCCACGGACGAAGCCGGTGCTTGCTGGCGCTGTTACCGTCATGTTGACAATGTATACACCTGCAACATTATTGAGAGCGAAGAAGTGTTTTATAACGCGGGGACGGCATTCGGCGCATTTCAGCAAGCGCTTGCCGATTACCCGAGTGAAACGCTTGTGGAAACCATTCCGAATTTCCACAACACCTATTCGCGCTTTTTGGATTTCAAACAGGCGGTGGCGGACAACCTTGCAAAGCGTCGCGACACCGTACAAGATGAAATTCAGTTTATTCTCGACCGCGAGGCGGACACACGCGTTCTGCTTGACTTGATTGACAAAGGCGAGTTGCCGTTGCGCGTCACGCACAATGACACAAAACTCAACAATATTTTGTTTGACAACAAAACCAATCAGGGCATTTGCATTATTGATTTGGATACGGTTATGCCCGGTCTTGCGCTGTACGATTTCGGGGACAGCATCCGGTTCGGTGCCAACACCGCAAGCGAGGACGAAAAAGATGTTTCCAAAGTTTCGTTGAGCCTGCCGCTTTACAAAGCCTATACCGAAGGGTATTTACATACGGCGAAAGACAGCCTTTGGGCAAAGGAAATCGAATACTTGCCGTTTTCGGCAAAATTGATGACTTTTGAGTGCGGTATGCGCTTTTTGGCGGACTATTTGAACGGCGACACCTATTTCAAAACCGCGTATCCCGAACACAATTTGGTGCGTTGCCGCACACAGTTGGCGCTGGTTGCCGATATGGAACGCAAAATGGAAGAAATGCAGAAAATCACCGCCGATGCGGCGAAATAAAGTTTTCTCCCAAAATAAATTTACGGGACTGTCTTTTGACAGTCCCGTTTTTTGTGCGTAGGGGTGGATTTTCAAACCCGCCCGCAGACCGTTTACTGCATGGCCGAAACCTCGATAATTTCGCCCTCAGCGTCGGCTCTCACGGTAAAGGTTGCCGTACTGCCGACATTCAAGAGCACCACTTTTTCGGCATTTGCAACCGAAACTTTATAAAATGCCGTGTCGCCGTCCAAGCGGATATAGAAGTAGGTTTCGCCGCCCGTTACCACGGAACGGATTTCCGCGACGGTGCCGCTGACCTCTTTCGTTGCAGGTGCTTCTGTTTTATCGCCGTTTTCATCGCCCATTTCGCTGACATCAATGTCCACATTCACGCCGTTGCGCGCGAGTTCCGCAGCGTAATTCTCGGTGCATTCCGTCAGATTGGAACCGACTGCCACAATCGTAGACTGCTTGACATTGACCATCGCGTACATTTTCACGTAGTCGCCGGAATCCTTCAGCGCCATGAAGTAGGTCGGCTCGCCGCTGATGTTGAGAAGCAACGGGAAGGTTGCACGGTAGGCAT
>CAMGGF010000151.1 GCA_946055445.1 uncultured Ruminococcus sp.
GCGAAGAATCTCGTTTCGCACCTTTTACACTTTGCGCTGTTTGAGATCCTTCGCTTCGCTCAGGATGACAAATAAAAATTTATTATTCTAACCGAAGTGAACAACCGTACAAACAAATATAGCAGAAAAGGCAAACTGCCGCTTTTGCGTGATACAGGATCGCCGTCCAAAAATTTTTTCAAAAAAGTTTGACAAAATATTGACAAACAAATTTTTTTCGCATATAATAAAACACAGTTGCAAAACAATGTTGCATAACGGCGTTTTGCATTGGAACAAGTTTTACATTCACAGGGAAGGAAGCGAAAAAATATGCCGCCGAAACCGAAATTCACAAAAGAGGAAATCGCCGAAACGGCATTGAAAATCATCAAAGAAGAGGGCGTTGCCGCTTTGACGGCGCGAAGTTTGGGCGCCGCGTTGGGGACTTCCGCACGGCCGATTTTTACCGCTTACCAAAATATGGACGAGGTAAAACAGGCGGCGCGCGCGATTGCAATGCGGGATTTTGAAGCGTACGCGGGGGATTTTAAGGGCTACACGCCCGCCTTTAAGCGTATCGGGATGCTGATGGTATCTTACGCCGTAAATAAGCCCGAAATGTTCAAACTGCTGTTTATGCAGGAACACAAGGAAAACCGTAGTTTTGACAACACAATGCGCGATTTGGGCAGTATGGTGGATATTTGCATAAACCTGATCGAAAGAGACTATTCTCTCACATACGACGAAGCAAAAGCGCTGTTTCAGCAGATGTGGGTGCATGCTTACGGCTTGGGTGTGATGTGCGCCATGCGGGTGTGCGATTTTTCTGAGGACCAGATTGCCGAAATGCTCGGGCAGGTCTTTGCAGGCTTTTTGATGATGCTCAAATCCGGCAAAATAGATAGTTGTGCGATGCAACCGACAAAAGATTTTGTAGGGACGGTAAGCGATATACCGTATCTGAAATAAAGCAGAAAAGAGGAGAAAGCATGGGCGCTGTTGCAATATTTTTTTATACGGAATAGGCGTTGCAGTTGCCGCTGT
Source organism: uncultured Ruminococcus sp. (assembly GCA_946055445.1). Taxonomy (GTDB): domain Bacteria; phylum Bacillota; class Clostridia; order Oscillospirales; family Acutalibacteraceae; genus Fimenecus. Next base: position 1,030 of record CAMGGF010000151.1, read on the forward strand.
GCTTACCTAGTTTGTAATCAAAAAGGCAGTGAAAGACGCACTTACGGAATGGCAAAGTGAAAAAAATACGGTTTCAAAGGAGAATTACAATGCTGAAAATTGAACATTTAACCAAAATTTACGGTGAGAAAAAAGCCGTTGACGATTTGAGTTTACGCATCGCACCCGGCGAAATTTGCGGCTTTATCGGTCACAACGGCGCGGGCAAAACCACCACCATCAAAGCGTGTTGCGGTATTTTGCAAACCGACAGCGGCGAAATTTATATTGACGGTATTTCGGTCAAAGAAAATCCCCTTGCCGCCAAAGCAAAAATTGCCTATATCCCCGACAATCCCGATTTATATGAATTTATGACGGGCATTCAGTTTTTGCATTTCATCGGCGATGTGTTCGGCGTCAGTGCCGAAGCACGCCAAACCCGTATTCGCACCTACGGCGATATGTTCGAGTTGACAAACGATTTGGGACAGCCCATTTCCGCGTATTCCCACGGTATGAAGCAAAAATTAGCCGTGATTTCGGCACTGTTGCACGAGCCGAAATTGCTCATTATGGACGAACCTTTTGTGGGGCTTGACCCGAAAGCCTCGCATATTCTAAAGGGCTTGATGCGCGACCTTTGCCGAAACGGCGGGGCAATCTTCTTTTCCACCCATGTTTTGGAAGTGGCGGAAAAACTCTGCGACAAGGTTGCCATTATCAAGGGCGGCAAACTGATTCAATCCGGCACAATGGAGGAAGTCAAGGGTGACGCGTCGCTTGAAAATGTCTTTTTGGAGTTGGAGGGAGAGCAATGACAAAAGTTCTGCTCAAAAAACAGTTGATGGAGGTGTTCTCCTGGCTGTATCAAGACAGAAAAAGCGGAAAAAACCGTTCCAAAGGCGGCGTAGTCGGCTTTGCGGTGTTGTATTTGGTGCTGTTCGGCATACTCGGCGGTGTTTTTTACACAACGGCAAATATGCTTTGCGCGCCGCTTTGCGAAATCGGCTTCGGCTGGCTGTATTTTGCGCTGATGGGGCTGATTGCCGTGGCGTTGGGCGTGTTCGGCAGTGTGTTTAATACATACGCGTCGCTGTATCAGGCAAAGGATAATGATTTGCTGCTGTCTTTGCCTTTGCCGCCTGCGAAAATTCTGATTGCGCGGCTGTTCGGCGTGTTTGCAATGGGGTTGATGTACGAACTGATTGTGATGATTCCCACGGTGCTTGTGTGGTTTTTAAACGCCAAAATCACCGTGGCGGGCGCACTCTTTTCGTTGCTTGCACCGTTGATTCTTTCCCTGTTTGTGCTGACGCTTTCCTGCATTTTAGGCTTTGCGGTTGCGGCGGTCAGCGGTAAATTAAAGCACAAAAACATAATTACGGTGCTTTTATCGCTCGTGTTTTTGGCGGCGTATTATTATTTATACGCGCAGGCGTATACCGTATTGCAAAGCATTCTCGCCAATCCCCAAAAAATTGCAAACGGCGTAAAAAACGCTTTGTATCCGTTTTACTGTATGGGGCGCGGTGCCGAGGGCGATTTTCTTTCGATGCTGATTTTCACGGCAATCCTTGCGGCATTGTTTTTGCTGGTTTACCTTGTACTTTCCCGCAGTTTTCTGCATTTGGCAACCGCCAACCGCGGCAGTGCAAAGGGGAAATATAAAGAAAAGCAAACGAAGGCGGCAAATGCCGACACGGCGCTTTTGCGAAAAGAACTTCGCCGTTTTTTAGGCAGTCCGACTTATATGCTCAACTGCGGATTGGGTATTGTGTTTATGCTTGTGGGCGCGGTGGCACTGATGATAAAGGGCGCGGCGCTTCGGGAAATGGTTTACGGAATGTTTGAGGGGTATCTTCACCTGATTCCCTTATTCTGCGCGGCGGCGGTTTGTGCGGTAACCTCTATGTGTGATATGACCGCGCCGTCCGTTTCGTTAGAGGGCAAAAATCTTTGGCTGGTGCAGGTGTTGCCCATTCAGCCGGTACAGCCTTTAAAAGCAAAACTGAAACTGCATTTGTATCTGACACTGCCGCCCACGATTTTGCTGACGCTCTCTGTGGAATGGGTGTTCAAATTGCAATGGGGTGCATGCCTTTTACTGCTTGTAACGGTTACGGCATTTGTATTGTTTATGGCGTTTGTGGGGTTGTTTTTCAACCTCAAAATGCCCAATCTCACCTGGACCAACGAAATTGTACCCATTAAACAAAGCATGAGCGTTATGCTCGCTTTGTTCGGCGGCTGGGTGGTTGTACTTGCGTTCGGCGGTTTGTATTACGCCGTGCGGAATCTTATCACGCCTATGGTGTTCCTTGCGGTGTCGGCTGTGGTACTGGTTGCTTTTTCTGCCGCGCTGTATCGCTATATCAAAACCAAGGGCGAAAAAATTTTTGAAACATTATAAGGAGAATGGTTATGCGTAAAGTAAACAGTATTTTGTGGGGTGTGGTTTTGGTTGCCGTCGGCGCGGTGTTCGCGCTGAACGCCCTCGACATTGTGGATATCAATATCTTTTTTGACGGTTGGTGGACGCTGTTTATCATTATCCCCTGCACGGTAGGTCTTATTACCGAGCGTGAAAAAACAGGCAATCTGATAGGACTTCTCGTCGGTGTATTTCTGCTTTTGTCCTGTCAGGGTGTCCTCGATTTCTCGATGCTTTGGAAATTGGCAATCCCCGCCGTGATTATCATTATCGGGTTAAAATGCATCTTCGGCGGCGTGTTCGGCGGCAAATCCGATAAAATTATGGCAGAAATGAAAGCGGACGGCACGGGCGTTGCCAACGGCTTTGCCGCTTTTTCGGGGCAAACCCTGAATTTCGACAACGAGGTGTTCAACGGCGCGGAGTTAAACGCGGTGTTCGGCGGTGTAAAATGCGATTTGCGCGGCGCGATTATTGAAAAAGACTGCGTGATTAACGCAAGCGCGGTGTTCGGCGGCGTGGATATACTCTTGCCCGCCTATGTCAATGTAAAAGTGCGTTCCAATTCGATTTTCGGCGGCGTGTCCGATAAAAAACACCGCAACAGCCCGCAAAATACCGTAACGGTATATGTGAACGGCAGCGGTATGTTCGGAGGAGTGGA
>CAMGGF010000152.1 GCA_946055445.1 uncultured Ruminococcus sp.
TGGCGGAGAGAGTGGGATTCGAACCCACGGTACGTTGCCGTACGACGGTTTTCAAGACCGTTCCGTTATAACCACTTCGGTATCTCTCCGAATCTTGACGGAAAAGACACGGTAAAGTGCTTTCTGTCAGCGAATGTTATTATAACAAACTCTGTCGCCCGTGTCAATGAGAAATTTTGATTTTCTCGCGCGCGGGGCGGTTTTTGGCGCCTACCGACCGATGTCAGGCGTTTATGACGAATTTAAGCGTTTGAATCCTCTCGTTTTTTTGTGAAAAAAGTCTATTACATCGAGCCGAAAAAAGGCGTAAAATATATGTATTATCAAGACAGAGCGCGGAGGGATGGCTGTGTATGCTGTGAACGATACCGTGATGTACGGGCAGTCGGGTATTTGCAAAATTACGGAAATTTACGACAAAAAATTCGGTCGGGAAACACATAAATACTATGTTTTGCGACCGCTGTTTGGGGAAAATACGGTGATTTACTGCCCTGTGGACAGCGAGAAAGTGCGCATACGAAAACTCCTGTCGACAGAGGATGTTTTGGCGTTGATTCGGGAGATGCCCGCACAGCAGGGAGAATGGATTGAAAATGACAATTTGAGAAAAGAACAGCAGGCAGAGATTTTGCGCCGCGGTGACCACAAAGAGTTGATTGCGTTGATTAAAACGCTGTACCGAAAGCGCACGGAAACGGAAAACAGCGGCAGACGCTTCCACCGCGCCGACGCCGAGGCGATGGTACAGGCCGAGCAAATGCTGTATCAGGAGTTTGCACAGGTGTTGGATATTGCGCCCGACGAGGTTGTGCCGTTTATTATCGGCAAAATCGAAAAAACGGCAAAGCAGTAAGCCTGTGGTTACAAATTCCCCAAAACGGTTTGGATATTTCCCGTAATGCAAATTGCGCGGGCGGCAATCTCCGTCGGACAATAGGCTCTTTCAAGATTGACACAAGCGTAAACGGCATCCGGATTTTGTGATGTCATTTGCCAAAACGGATATTTTATGATAACGGGCGTATTCATACCGACGCCGAGTTCTAAAAACAGAATGTGGGAATTGCTGTGGCGTTGCAGAAACTCTGTATAACGGTTTGCCGCCGCGTACCAGCCCGCGTCCTGTACGAATGTATCGTCGCATCGCAAATTCATGGTCATCGGTGCGCCGCAAACGGGGCATTTCGGGATAAGTTCTGTCGGAATTTTCATATCTTTTTGCTGTGCGAGCATTTGCCGCACGGCTTTTTCATTGTCATAGGTCTTTTGGTGACAGGCTTTTTCGCACTGCCAAAGTCCGTAATCACCCTGTGTGTAAAATAAGCGATTTTTCGGGAATTCGGCTTTTTGAAACTGATGGTCAACATTTGTCGTGATGACAAAATATTCTTTGCGCTTCACCAAATCCAACAGTCGGGCATATACATCTGTGGGCGCATCCGTATAGCGATTTACGAAAATATGCCTACTCCAATATGCCCAATATACCTCGGGGGATTCAAACGGATAAAACCCACCCGAATACATATCGTGAAAGCCGTATTTGGCTTCAAAATCCGCAAAATATTTTTGAAAGCGTTCGCCGCTGTAAGTCAAACCCGCCGCGGCAGAAAGCCCTGCGCCTGCACCGATAACCACCGCGTCTGCCGTTTGCAGTTCTTCTTTGAGCCGTTTTATATTATCCGAGAAGCTCTCGGTAGATGTCATAGTCCAAGTTTTTAAAGACATTAAAAATCACCTCGATTTTGCTGTTCATCTGTTTTTTATAGTTTTTTACAGTTTGTATTGCAATTTCTGCGGCGCGCCTGTTCGGGAAATGAAATTCCCCCGTAGAGATGCAACAAAATGCAATGCTCTTGATCGCATTTTGCTCGGCAAGCGCCAAGCAAGAACGGTAACAGGCGGCAAGCAGTGTTTCGTCTTTTTCGGTAATATTGTCCTCTATAATCGGCCCGACTGTGTGCAATATAAATTTGCACGGAAGATTATAGGCTTTTGTAATCTTCGCCTTACCCGTAGGTTCAGCACAGCCTTGTCTCTCCATCATCTCGGCACATTCTAACCGAAGTTCTACGCCGGCATAGGTGTGAATGGCGTTGTCAATGCAACCGTGACAAGGGCAGAAGCAGCCAAGCATTTGCCGGTTTGCGGCATTTACAATCGCATCACAGCGAAGGGTTGTAATATCGCCCTGCCAAATATAAATTTCCTTTTCTACCGGGGAAAGCGCTGAAAGGTCGGTAATCCCTTTTGCCGCAATTTCTTCTTGCAGATATTCGTCTTGGACTTGTAAAAATTCTGCACAGGCAGTTCTTGGGGGACGGATGTTCATAAGCGCGCGCAGAAGTCGCCTTTGTTCTGTTTCTGTTTGCGGAAGTTTCGCCCCCTTATACTGCGGTTGTTCTGCTAACAGTTGCTCAATCAAATAAATCCTTTTTTCTGACTGTGTCATTTTTATTCTCCACACTATGAGTAAGCAGGGCTATTGTTTACGATAGCCCTGCTTGTAGGTTTATTCGGCAAAGAAAAATCCTGCCGTCATATCGAGATAGTTTTGACCGTTGTATGTCGGATACTGTTTCCGAACTTCTTCCTTAAAACGGGTTGCGTTTGCACAGTCCGCTGCAATTTTTTTCAGATTTTCGATATAATCCATTTTTGTCTGCGCGTCTTTCAAGTCCTCGGGGGTGTAGTGTGAGGTCAAAATCAGGTCATATCCATTGGCAATATATTGTTTCAGTTGTGCAATAATCGCATCGGCGTGTGCCGAACCCGCAACAATGGAATGGCAGTCGTGCCCGAGCATATGGGTATATACTGCGTTGATTTCGGGGATTTCCATATCAAACGCATCGGCCGTTTGTTTGATGACAAAATCAATCCCGCCGATTGTTACCTTGCCTTCACAGAGTGCATCGGTTATCTTGTGAACAGAAGTGTCGAAAATTTCACCGAACACATTGGCAAAGTTGTTAATCAAAGCCTTGCCGCCGCCGTTTTCGGAATACTCTTTTGCGTTTTGCGTCGCATATTTCGGCACATTCGGTAGGAAAGTGCCACCCGCACCGTGATAGGCCACGAGCACGCCTTCAACCTTTATCTCTTTCAAATATTCTGCCAACTCTTTTATGTTGTCAAAGAAACAGGGCGACTCGATAATAACTGCCTTGCCGTTTTTCTCAATGATAAAAACTTCATCATCAATGAAATCGTTCGTTTTATATGCATGTAGTTTGATGCTGCCGAAATCGTAAATATGCATTTCACCTTTTTTGAGTTTGACGGTTGTAAAAGTGTTCTTGGTCATAAATTTAGCCTCCAAAAATAGTTTTTCTGTTTTAAGCGCCGCAGCGGCCGTTCTCCGTCGCTCTTAACTAAATTATACGCAAGCCGGTTTTGGCTGTAAAGTAAGCACAATTTTGTGGTGTAGTTACCATAAGGAAACAATTGGGTAGTTACTAAACGGAAACAATTGCGTAGTTACAAGGTGTGACAGCATTTTCAGCACACAAAAAAATTTTTTAAAAACATTTATAAAGTGATTAACCTGCCAAACGCAATATTGACCTGCTTGGGGGCTATATGGTATAATTTGCGTATAAGATACTTTTAGAAACTATTGTGGGAGAGACTTGCGATGTATGAGCAAAAAATAACAGAAGAATTACCTGCTTGCCCTGTCGAAACAACACTAACCTTGATTGGCGACAAGTGGAAAGTGTTGATATTGCGCGATTTGTTGACCGGCACAAAACGGTTTGGCGAGTTGAAAAAATCGATTGGTACTGTATCCCAAAAGGTATTGACCGCACAGTTGCGTGATATGGAAGCCAGCGGTCTTGTCCATAGACAAGTATATGCGGAAGTACCGCCGCGAGTGGAGTATTCCCTTACTGAGTTGGGGAAAAGTCTGAAACCGATTCTTGACGCAATGCAAAGTTGGGGCGAGGATTATAAAGCCTCTGTGCATGCGTAAAAGCAACAATAAAATACCCCCGCATCTCTGCCGACTATGAATTGCACCCCATTTGTTAGACAAGTATGGTATACTATCTAACAAGTGGGG
>CAMGGF010000153.1 GCA_946055445.1 uncultured Ruminococcus sp.
GCGTGCAAAATATCGTCGGTGCTCGGGTTCATCGTCTGCCCGCCCGACACCACAACATCGGCGCCGAGTTCTTTGAACAGTTCGGTCACACCGTCGCCCGCCGCCACAGCAACAAAGCCGTATTCTTTTTCGGGCTCGGCGCGTTTTAGTTTTGTTTCTGCTTTTGCGGGTGCAGACGGTTCCTGCGGGGCGCTGTCCGCCGTGTTTTGCGCGGTTTTGTGCTGTTCGCGCATATTGTCGATTTTAATGCTGTGCAACGAGCCGCATTCCAGACCCGCTTGAATGACATTGCCCGGCTCGTTGGAATGGACATGCACTTTGATGATTTCGCCGTCCTCGACGACCACAACGCAGTCGCCGACGGACTCTAAATACGCTTTTAATTTGGTGGCGTTCGATTTCGCGTCTTTTTCTTTTGTGATTAAAAATTCACTGCAATAGGCAAATTTGATGTCGTCCGACGCGGCGGCAACCGCGTTTTTCGGCGTTTCTTCCGCCGCGCTTTCCGCTTGATTTTCAATCATTACGCCGTCTAACAGGTAACTTTTCATACCCTCTAAAACATAGAGGAACCCCTGCCCGCCGGCGTCCACCACGCCCGCCTCTTTTAACACGGGAAGCATTTCGGGTGTCTTTTCGAGCGCATCTTTTGCCGCTGTGCAAAGAATTTCAAATACTTTTCGGCAATCGGGTTCTTTCGCCGCAACCGCCTCTGCCGAAGCCTCGCGCACTACGGTTAAAATGGTGCCTTCCGTCGGTTTCATTACGGCTTTATACGCCGCCTCGCGCCCGAGGTCAAACGCCGCCGCAAGTTGCACGCCGTCTGCGGTTTCCAAGCCTTTTAAGCCTTTCGAAATGCCGCGAAAAATCAGCGACAGAATTACGCCCGAATTGCCGCGCGCGCCGCGCAAAAGTGCCGCCGCCGCGCTTTTGGAAACCGTTGCAACATCTGCCTCGCCCAAGACCTGCAATTCGCGCACCGCCGCACCGATGGTCATAGACATATTCGTGCCCGTATCGCCGTCCGGCACGGGAAACACATTCAGCGCGTCCACATCTTTTTTATGGTTTTGAATATTGTTTGCGCCCGAAATAAAGGCGTTTTTCAGACTTTCACCTGTAAGTATCATTTCTTTAACAAACTCCTTATTCCTTCATACCGTCTACAAACACATTGACCTTGTTCACGGTAAGCCCGGTTGCCTGCTCTACGGTGTAGCGCACCTTGTTGACAATGCTGTCTGCAATCGCGGAAATGTTCACGCCGTAGGTCACAAAAATATGCAGGTCAATCACCAAATCCGTACCGGTGGATTTCACCTGTACCCCTTGGTCGAGATAATGCCTGCCGCGAAAGAAGAACGCACGAAGCCCCTGTGACGCCCCGCTGTTTGCCATGCCGGCAACGCCGAAGCAAGCGGTTACGGTATGCCCGATTAAATCGGAGAAGTAATTGTCATTGATTTCAATATTACCCAAATGGTTTTCGATTTTAATCACGGGAAACTCTCCTTTGCAATTTGAATACTTATTATACAACGAACCCGAAACGCCGTCAATCTTTTTCAGAAAACATTTTGACAGATTTTCGAACAGAATTTCAACATTTTTGCTAACATTTTTACAAATAATTTATTTTTTTAGGATGCCGTCCAAAGCGTAATGTCCCCGTACATATCGTACGCCGCCGCAGAGAAATCCGGCTGTAAATTGCGGCTGTATGCCGCAAGCCCCGCGCGGTAGCAAAGCGGCACAAAGGGCATATCGTCTAAAAACGCGTCTGCAAAATCCGCAAGCGACAGTTCTCCCGCCGCAAACGCAGCGTATGCGGCAACAACGGGCAAGGCGCTGTCCGTACCGACCGACGCCGCGCCGCCGAAAAACGGCGACAGACTCATATTTTCGCCCAATTTGACCTCGCCGATATACAGCGTAAACGCGCCCGAAGCAATCCGCGCGCTGTAAGTTGTGCTGTCCACGCTTTCCACCGTGACCGAAAAGCCTGCGGCGTTTAAACTGTCCGCAATACTGTAAGCCGCCGAAAGCCGAAAGCCGTTTTCACCGTTGACCAACACGGTCATTTGCAGTGTGTTTTGCCCGTTGGTTAAAAAGCCTTTTTTATCATAGCGGTTGTACCCGACTTTGCCGAGAATTTCCGAGGCGCGCACAGTGTCCGCCGCCGTTTGCCCAACGGAGAGCCCTTGCGCTTTGCAGAATGCGGGGTGAAAGGGAAGCGCGGTACTTTCGGCACAGCCGCGATAGGCAGATGCGGCAACCGCGTCTTTATCTGCCGCGTAATACACCGCCGTGCGCACCGCCGCCGAGGACAGCGCCCCCGATGTACTGTTCATGCCGAGATACACAAGATTATTCATTGTCACAAAGGTATTTTGCGCCACAATGCGCGTGTAGGTGCCGTCGGAAAAGGACGCAAAGGCATAGTCGATATTCCCGATTTCCAGCGCGTCGGCAAGGTGGTTGGCATCGTGGATTTGCACAAGGTTGACCGTTTGCACCGCCCCGCGCGTTTTTTGCGGATTTTCCGTGACCGCGCCGTCCGCAGAGAGCACAAACGCGCCCGTGCCCACCGGCACCGCGTCGGCAGTATCCGCCGTGCCCTGCCGCACCACGGGGAAAGTCAGCAGATTTTCAAAATACGGCTCCGGCGAAGTGAGCGTAAATACCACCGCATTGCCCTGCGCTTTTGCCGACTGCACATTCGCAAGCCGCGCGCCGTACCATTCGCTGTTTTTTGCGGTGTTAAACGAATAGATGACATCTGCCGCCGACACACTTCTGCCGTTTGAAAACATTGCGCTTTTCAAGGTAACGGTGTAGGCGGTGCCGCCGCCGTCTATGCTTTTTGCCAACACCGATTCTGCCGAATACGCGGCATTTACGCGATACAGCGGCTCGCAAAATAAGGCGGAAAGCGCGCGGTTTTCCGCGCTGACGGCAAAATACGGATTGAACGAATCACTTTCGAAATACGGCAAAGAAACCGAAACCGCCTGTGTCGGCGTTTGACCGTCGCCTATTGTATTTTCGCCGTGTTCCCCACCGTTTTCTGTGCCTGTGCAACCGCAAAACAGCAACAAAAATGCCGAAAACAGCGCCAATACGGCAAGTGCTTTTCGTTTCATTCGTTTCACCGTCCTTTCTTCCTAAATCTTTACATTGTATATAGCATTTGCGAAAATGCAGAAAAATATCAAAGAGAAACGCGCTCTACGCGCAGGGCCTTGCCTGTCTTTTTGTCAATTTCGGCAAGCAATCCCTGCATTTTGCATTCGCCCTCGGGATTTTGAAACCGCACAGGCAAATTGGTGCGCATTTTTTCAATCGCGAGTGCAGGCGTCACGCCCAAAACCGACTGCACGGGCCCTGTCATACCGAGGTCTGTGATATACGCCGTGCCGCGCGGCAAAATCTGTTCGTCTGCCGTTTGCACATGGGTGTGCGTACCGACCACCGCCGCGACTCTGCCGTCAAGGTAAAACCCGAGCGCACGTTTTTCGGCGGTTGCCTCGGCGTGAAAATCCACCACCGTGAAATCCGCTTCGTCTTTGAGCGCCGCCAAGGCACGGTCGGCACAGTCGAAGGGGTTTTCCAGCGGTTCCATAAACGCCGTGCCCAAAATATTGACCACGCCCACGCGGACAAAGCCTTTATCTATCACGCAAAACCCCTTGCCGGGCGCGCTGTCTTTGTAATTCGCAGGGCGCAGGCAATAGGGGGACTCGTCTAAATAATCATAGAGTTCACGGCGGCGGAAGGTGTGGTTGCCACCCGTAATGCAATCCGCCCCTGCGGCAAACAGTGCCTCGGCGCTTGCAGGCAACAACCCGTTACCGACTGCGGCATTTTCACCGTTGACAATCGTGACATCTATGTTGTGTTCTTTTTTAAATCGCGGCAGGGTGCGCGTCAGTTTTTCCACACCGACCGCCGACACCACATCGCCGATACAAAATAAAACCATATTGTATACCTATTTCATATATCAATTTTAATTTATCACACAATCGTAGGGGCGGATTCTTTCCGCCCGCGGACAGGTGAGGGCA
>CAMGGF010000154.1 GCA_946055445.1 uncultured Ruminococcus sp.
CGGCGGTAACACGAGTTCGATTCTCGTCCGGGTCACCAAAAAGAAAAGTCGCACGAAAGTGTGACTTTTCTTTTTGTATTCTTCATTCTTCATCCTTCATTCTTCAATATTCATTGATTGCTTCGACTTTTCTTAATGAATAATGAATAATGAATAATGAAACCGCTTACGCTAATGCATAATTGATTTTTAATTTCATTTATGATACGCTTTATAAAAGGGTGGGTCGTTTATGAAAGAGAATATTTTAATAGACAAGTCTGTTTTGTTTGCTGCAAGAATTGTTAAGCTAAATAAATATTTAGTGAAAGAAAAGAAAGAGTATATTATATCGAAACAAATTGTTCGCAGTGGAACAAGTATCGGCGCGAATATAAATGAAGCAAACTACGGTCAAAGCAAAGCCGATTTTATTTCTAAAATGCACATTGCACTTAAAGAAACAGCAGAAACAGAGTATTGGATTAAATTACTTGTTATGTCTGAATATATTGACGAAGAAACAGGTAATTCTCTGCTTAAAGACTGTATTGAATTGAAGAGAATACTCATTGCATCTGTAAATACCGCAAAAGAGAAATAATATGAATGAAGTTTTTATAAGAAAAATGAAAGATTGTGACGAAGATTATCAATTGCTTGTAAAATGGTATCAAACTCCACAGGTAAAAGAATATTTTCATCCACAAATAATAAATTTACAACAGGCAAAAGAGAAGTATCGTCCAAGAATTATCGGAACGTTTCCGATAATTCCGTATATTGTTGAAACAGATGGAAAAGCAATAGGGTATGTTCAAACGCAACCTATTATAGAAGGCTTTGAAAAATATAATGTTTGTAACTATCAAAATCCTGTTATGATAGATTTGTTTATCGGAGAGAGTGAATATCTCGGAAAAGGATTTGGCACAAAAATAGTCAGCAAAATAGTTGATTTGCTTTTTGAACGAAATGTTGATATAATTGTATTGGAAACCAGGGGTAAAAATAAAAAAGCATTATGGTGTTATGAAAAATGTAACGCAAAAAGAATAAAATCTTTTTACGATGAAGATTATCAAGACGAAATATGCATTTTACATATTACTAAGTGATGAGGTTTGCAGGATTTAGGTCGTTGAGCCAAAGTCATGCGAAGTAGACGAGCAATTCTCGTCCAGGTCACCACGAAAAAAGCACTTGCAACGCAAGTGCTTTTTGTGTGCTCAAAAATCCATAGCAAGATTTATAAAAAAGGGAGGTTAGCCTTTGTTAAGCGTGACGGGATACCCCTCGTTCCCAAGGCTTGAGCCTGTCAGCGTCAGAGCAGTATCGGTCATTTGATAGGTTTCGCTGAAAGTTTCACCGCTGTCTGTTTGGTAGTAAATCGTCTTGTCATCACAGGTATATGTTCCGGTGATATAGGTTGTGTTATCTCCGAAACTGCCGAGAAAGGTTTCGCAAAATTCATTGCATTCATAGGAACTTGTTCTGCCGGGATAGTAGTCCAATTCCTGTTCGGACATATTCGGATTTTGGGTTTGAAAATAAATGTAATATGCATCGCGCAGGTCCCGTTCAAAAGTCTCTCGGTTGGCGAAAGAAAATGTCATTGTAAAATTGCCGTTATCGTGAAAACGGTAGCGGATATGCAGTTGAAACGGCGTAGAAAATCCGGTGATTTCCAAAAATTCTCTGTCATACAGTTCGTCGGGTTGTATGTATTCCGTAATGCTCCAAGAACCGACAAGCGCTTCCTGCCACGCATAATTTTTAGTTGTGCTCGGTTTGGTCGGTGCGGTTGTTGCTTTTTCGGTTGTGGATTTCGGCTTTTCTGCTTTTTTCGCCGTTGTTTTATCGTTGGTGGGCGCGGATTCGGGTTCTGTTTCCGGGGCTTGCGTTTCCGCGGTTTGCGTTTGTGTAATCGGCACGGTTGTCGTTTCCTGTGTGGTGGCAACGGCTTGCGTATCGGGCTCGATTGGTGAAATCTCCTGCGCAGGATTTCGTGTCAACACAACGGTCAGCACGACGGCAAAAACCACAACCCCTGCCGCAATACCGCCGAATATCCCTTTTTGCTTTGCAGACAGATTGCGAATTTTTGCCGCAAGACTTTTTGTTTCTTTTTCTTTCATAAAATATCCCTTTCTTTTTAACCGCGCCGTATACATATCGGATATAAATAGTCTACCATTGATAAAGTGTTCTGTCAAGTGCTTTCCGGCGGTTGCACATTCCAAAAAAATCTGCTATACTACCAACGGCAAAATTTGCAGGAGAAAAAACAATGCAGGCAGAACAAGAAAAAGAAGAAAAATACATAAACAGTTTCAAAAAAGGCATAAAGGACGGCGTGCCGATTGCACTTGGGTATTTGTCCGTTTCCTTTACATTCGGTATGATGGCGGTGGCGGGCGGCTTGCCCGTGTCGCTTGCCGTTGCGATTTCAATGACCAATCTCACATCGGCGGGGCAGTTTGCAGGGCTTTCTCTGCTGTTTGCGGGCGGCGGATACTTTGAAATGGCGCTGACGCAGTTGGTTATCAATCTGCGCTATGCGCTGATGTCGGTGTCGCTGTCGCAGAAATTTCACAAAAGCGTGACCGTGTTAGACCGCCTTTTGATTGCATTCGGCAATACCGATGAAATATTCGCCGTGGCAAGCGGGCAAAAAGAAGAAGTCGGCAAAAAATATATGTACGGGCTGATTTTTATGCCCTATCTCGGCTGGGCACTCGGCACGCTCCTCGGCGCGGCGGCAAGCGCCGTGCTCCCCGAAACGGTGCGCTCGGCGTTGGGCATTGCCATTTACGGTATGTTTTTGGCAATCTTCATTCCGCCGATGAAGCATTCGCGCGCGGTAACGGCAGTCGTGCTGACGGCGGCGGGATTGAGTTGCCTGTTTACCTATGTGCCCGTGTTGAACCGTGTTTCCACAGGCTTTGTGATTATCATTTGCGCGGTTGTTGCCGCCGCACTCGGCGCGGTGATAAAACCCGTCAAGGAAGAACAGGGGGCGGCGCAATGACAAGATATCTTTTGTTGCAGTTAGCGGTTATGGCGGGTGTAACCTATCTTATTCGTATGCTGCCGTTGGTGATTTTTCGGAAAAAGATTGAAAATGCCTTTATAAAATCCTTTTTGTATTACATACCGTATGCCGTGCTTGCGACGATGACTTTCCCCGCGATTTTTTCCGCAACGGGCGGGGGGATTTGGTCGGCACTTGCGGGGCTTTTGGTGGCGCTGTTGCTTGCGTTTTTTGAAAAAGGACTGGTTACCGTGGCACTTTGCGCGTGCGGCGCTGTATTTATAACGGAATGGATTATGCAACTGCTGTAATGTGAAAATGCAATAAAAAAGAAGTAAGGGAGGCCGTATAACACGGTCTCCCTTACTTGCAGGAGAAAAAATGAGGTATTTATAAGAACGCAGAGACAGTCCGCAATCTTATCATCTTAATACTTCGAAAGATAGCGGTCAACTTCCCAACCGGTTACCTTGGTGCGATAGTCATCCCACTCTTTTTCTTTGCCTTCTAAATATTTCTCAAATACATGCTCGCCGAGTGCATCTTTGATGAACGGGTCCTTTTTGAATTCCACGAGCGCTTCTTCCAACGAACCGGGCAGGCTTTCAATGCCGTCGGCTTTCAGTTCGTCGGCGGTCATCGCGAAAATGTTCTTGGTCGTACCTGCGGGCGGGGTCATTTTCTTTTTGATGCCGTCCAAGCCGGCTGCAAGGCAAAGTGCCATTTCCAAATACGGGTTGCAGGACGGATCGGGGCAGCGAAGCTCCACGCGTGTGCCCATACCGCGTGCCGCAGGCACACGAATCAGTGCGGAACGGTTGGAAGCAGACCAGGAAAGGTAAACGGGTGCTTCGTAGCCGGGCACCAAACGCTTATAGGAGTTGACAAGCGGGTTGGAAACCGCCGCAATGCCCTTAACGTGTGCCAAAACGCCGGCGATAAACTGCATGGCGGTTTCGCTCAAGCCCAATTCCGCATCGGGGTCATAGAACGCGTTTTTGCCGTCTTTCATCAAAGACATATTGGTGTGCATACCCGAACCGTTGA
>CAMGGF010000155.1 GCA_946055445.1 uncultured Ruminococcus sp.
TTCGGTATGGCGCCGAAAATCACGCTGGTGGTGCTGACCACCTTTTTCCCGATTGCCGTCAGTTTGTTGGACGGCTATCGCTGTGCAGACCCGGACGCAATCAATCTGTTGCGCAGTATGGGCGCAGGGCGCGTGAAAATTTTCCGTTACATTAAATTTCCCTCGGCTTTGGGCTCCTTTTTTGCGGGGCTGAAAGTTTCCGCCTCTTACGCCGTGGTCGGCGCCGTGGTTGCCGAATGGCTCGGCGGATTTGAGGGCTTAGGCGTGTATATGACGCGCGTTCGAAAAGCATATGCCTTTGACAGAATGTTCGCCGTCATTATTTTCACCACGCTTGTCAGTCTTTTATTGATGTGGGGCGTTGTTGTGCTTCGCAAACTCGCAATGCCTTGGGAACGAAAAGAAAAAGGAGAAACTTTATGAAAAAACATACAAAACAAATTCTTGCCGTGCTGTTGTGCGCGGTAATGCTCGTGTCGCTTGCCGCTTGCGCGGGAAAACAGGATGACAAGACCGCAGATTTGCAAAAAATCACCCTGTCCTTAGATTGGACACCGAATACAAACCATACCGGTATTTATGTTGCGCTCGCAAAAGGCTATTTCACCGAAGCGGGCTTGGATGTCACCGTGGTACAGCCGCCCGAAAGCGGTGCCGCCGCAATGTGTGCGGCGGGGCAGGCACAGTTTGCCATTGACGCGCAGGACACCCTTGCCGCGGCGTTCACCTCCGACGAACCCTTGGGCGTAACGGCGGTTGCCGCGCTGTTACAGCACAACACCTCGGGCATTATTTCCCGCAAAGGTGAGGGTATGGACAGACCGAAGGGTATGGAAAACCACACCTACTCCACTTGGGAAGTACCGACGGAACTTGCAATGCTCAAAACCGTTATGGAAAAGGACGGCGGCGACTTCTCGAAAGTCAAATTGATTCCGAACACCATTACCGATGAAGCAGGCGCGCTTAAAGAAAAGCAGACCGACGCGATTTGGATTTTCTACGGCTGGGGCGGCATTTCCGCCAAACTGTCGGGGTTGGACTTTGATTATTTCAACTTCACCGACATTGACCCTGTGTTTGACTACTACACCCCGGTTTTGATTGCCAACAACAACTACATTGCAGAAAACCCCGAAACCACAAAGGCGTTCCTGTCGGCACTCAAAAAGGGCTATGAATACGCCATCGCCAATCCCGAAGAGGCGGCACAGATTTTGGTGGACGGTGACACCACGGGCTCGCTCAAAGAGTCTTTGGAACTCGTGACCGAAAGCCAAAAATGGCTTTCCACACAGTACAAAGCCGAAGTCGCACAGTGGGGCTACATTGACCCTGCGCGCTGGGACGGTTTCTACAAATGGCTGTGGGATAACGAGTTAATCGAAAAAGAACTGCCCGCAGGAACGGGGTATACCAATGCATATCTCTCCTAACGAAGTTTTGTTGCGTGCCGAGGACATTTCCAAAAGTTTCGGAGAAAACCGAGTGCTCGAAAATGTAGATTTTACGCTGAAAAAGGGCGAGATTGTCTGTCTGTTAGGCGTCAGCGGCGGCGGCAAAACCACGCTGTTCAACATTCTTTCGGGGTTAATGCAACCCGACAGCGGTAAAGTGTACCTCGGCGACCGCGATATTACGGGGCGACCCGGCGAAATCAGTTATATGTTGCAGAAAGATTTGCTGTTGCCGTATCGCACGGTGGTCGACAATGTCGCACTGCCGCTGATTATCAAAGGGACTCCGAAAAAACAGGCGCGCGAAAAAGCCGCCTCGTATTTTCGGCAATTCGGCATTGACGGCACGCAAAAGCAGTATCCGCATAAACTTTCGGGCGGTATGCGCCAGCGTGCGGCATTACTGCGGACGTATCTTGCAAGCGACGGCGTTGCGCTGTTAGACGAACCGTTCAGCGCGCTCGACACCATTACCAAAAGTGCCATGCACGAATGGTATTTGGAAATTATGGACGAAATCGAACTGACTACGCTGTTTATCACGCACGATACGGACGAAGCGGTGAAACTGTCCGACCGCATTTGCATTTTGGGCGGAAAACCCGGGCATCTTTTATGCGAAATCTCGGTGGACGCGCCGCGTCCGCGCCCGCACGATTTCTCTTTAACGCCCGCGTTTTTAAATTACAAACGGCAGATTGCCGAAAACTTGATTTTGTAAACCAACAAAAACAACCGTGTAAGGCTTGTCCTTGCACGGTTGTTTTTTTGTGTTGTTTCGGCTTATCTTACCGCATCGGATACCACATCGCCCGCGCCGGTAACGACATCGCCGACAAGATTTCCGGCACCCGTCACCACATCGCCGACAAGGTCGCCCGCGCCCGTCACCGCACTGCCGACGCCGTTGCCGATATCCTCGGCGGCGTCACCCACGGCATTGCCTGCGCCCGAGACGCCCTGCGAAACGGAATGGCTCATTTGGTTGTCGCGGTCAGACACTTTCCCGTCCTCCGCATTGCCGCCGCAGGCGACCAGCGTGACTGCCAAAATGGCGATTAAGGCCGCCAACAAAAGAATACCTTTTTTCATAAAACTTCCTCTTTTCCTGATTTTCGGACGCTGTTAGTGTGCACCGTCCGTATGCATTTATGCATTATTTTGTCAAAACACCGCCGTCGGCGTATAAAAGAATTAAAATATCGTCTTCGTAGCCGGTTTCCGTGTCGATATACACCAAAAATTCCGCGCCGTCCTTGTTTTTGCAATGAAATTCATAGGCGTATTTTTCCGCGCCGCCGTCGGTGGGAATGACGGCAAGGCGTGTGTCTGTCACGGTCAAAAGGGGACTGACGCTTTTTTGTGCTTCTGCGGCGGGTAAGGACGGTGCGGGCATATTGCGGTCTTTGTGGTTCATCATATAGCCGCGGCAGTCGGCAGACAGAATTTTGCCGTCCGCAAGGCTTACGGAAACCTTAATCAAATCGGGGTAGCAAATATATTCGCCGTCTTTGTAAGCGTAATTGACGGTACAAATGCCGTCGGCAATGCTGTAATAACGCTCCTGCATATCAAAAAAGCCGTTTTGTGTTAAAAATTCGGCGGCATATTTGCGTGCATCCCCGTAGCCCAATGTGCTTTCGCCGACAAAGGCGGAAGAGAGCATATACAGAAGATAGCCGCCCCGTTCGGTCACGGCAATTACCGTGTCATCATAGCGGAAACAGTATGCGGCGGCACTGTCTGTTTCCTCGGACACAAATTCCACATTTGCTTTGTCGACCTTTAAAATTTTTGCCGCTTTTTCAAGTGCTTCATCCCGCGTAATTGACGGTTTATCGGCTAAATAGGCGGCATCTTTCTGCAAAATATGGTCGGAAAACGGCCCGTCGTAGATAAGAGTCGGATATTCCGTCAGGGATTGCTCCGCATCTTCCATATCGTCGGACAAAAGCGCGGCTTTTTCTTTTGTTTCCGACAGCGTTTGGTTCGTTGCCGCAAAATCCAAATACCCGTCAAACAGTTGCGTGCGCATTTGCGAGATTTCATCGGTCAGCGTTTGCGAAAAGTTCAGCAGTTTTTGCATTTGTGCGCGTTCTGCATCGGTGATTTTTTCGCCGCGCTGTGCTTTTCCGTTGAGCGTAGCCACAAAATCGCCGACCTGCGACAGAAATTTGTAGGTGTTGTCCATTTGTACGCCGGACAGCGGCAACACCGAAAGACTGGTTTTTGCGCCCGTTGCCGCGCGGTGCAGTTCTTCGGAAAGACTGCCTAACATCGGCGGGGTAACGGTGTAAATGCCTTTTTGCAAATCTGTGTAAATGGTGCTTAAATAGGTGTCCAGTTCACACAGCGCGCGTTCGCTTGAAAGGCGCACCTGCCGCTGTAATTTTGCGGCGCGGACATTTCCGATAATCGCAAAGGTCAACAGCACGCAAAGAAGCGCTGTGCCCAGCGAAAACACGCGAATTTTCCCGCGTTTGGTGATTTCTTGTTTCATAATGTTCACCTCGCTCGTAGATTTTGCAAAAAATATGAAAATATACAGAAATTTCTTTGAAAAAATATGCTGTTTTATTTGCCA
>CAMGGF010000156.1 GCA_946055445.1 uncultured Ruminococcus sp.
AGGACAGCGAGGGCAATATGGTTGCGCCCGAGCCCGACAAATATATGAAAGTCACTTTGCGTGAAAAAGACGGCAGTTACTATATCGGCGCTTTGCAAAACACCGCAACGCCCGAAACGGCAACTACCCTTGCGGCGGCAACCACCGCCGCCCCCGAACCAACCGCGCCCGTCAGCGAAACGCAACCTGCGTCTTCCGAAGCGGCAGAGCCTGCCGAGGCGTCTGCGGCGGCATAACTTAAAAAATGAGGAAAAGTATATGAAAATACAAATCTCTCCGTCAATTCTTTCTGCCGATTACGGCAACTTGGAAACCGAACTGCGCCGCATTACTGCGGCGGGGGCGGATATGGTGCATATTGATGTTATGGATGGGCATTTTGTCCCGAACATCACATTGGGCGCGCCGATTGTCAAGTGCTTGCGCCACGCAACCGATTTGCCGTTTGATGTGCATTTGATGATTGCAGAACCGCAAAAGTATATTCCCGACTTTTTATCGGCGGGTGCGGACAGCATCACATTCCACACGGAAAGCGACGGCGATGTCGGCGAAACGATTGATTTGATTTTGCAATCGGGCAAAAAGGCGGCGCTGGCCGTGAAACCCGCTACGCCGATTGAAACGGTTTACCCCTATCTTGACAAAATCTCGATGGTTTTGGTGATGACGGTGGAACCCGGCTTCGGCGGGCAGAGTTTTATGGCGGATATGATGCCGAAAATTACCGCTTTACGCGAAGAATGTGCCCGTCGCGGCATTGAAAATATGGATGTGCAGGTGGACGGCGGCATTGCGGCAAATACCATCGGTATTGCCGCAAAAGCAGGTGCGAATGTCTTTGTTTCGGGCAGTGCGCTGTTCGGCAGTGCGGATATTGCCGAAACGATTTCGGCGTTTAAGGCGCTTTGCGAATAAGCAATTCGGCATATTCCTGCAAATAGGCTTGCGTGTGTGCGTCGCACGCGAAAACATCGCCGTATTCCGTAAGCGCCGCGCGCCCTGCGCGCAAGGCTTGCGATGCGGGAAAGGATATGTGCAAAATATATCGGTCTGTGTCACGGTACAGCCGATAGCCCGCGTGTGAAAACGGCGGGGTTTTCAAGCGATGCAGCAATGCGAGCAGTGCGTTTGCGCCGTCTACGCGGCAAAGCAGTGTAAACGGTTGCTTTTTCACGCGGTAGCGCGTTTGACGGCGGGTGCGCAAAAACAACAGGGTGCCGCCGTGCGCGGTCGGCAGGGCGTCTACAAAAAGATTGCCCCGCGGCGGCTTTTCAAAGCCGAGGGTTTGCTCGGCTTGCGTTAAAATCGCCCGAATGAGCGTTTCGGTGCGTTCGTCCTGCGGGTCTAATGTATCAAAAGTCAGTTTGTAGGCGGACAGGTCTTGCCGAGACAGGCTCGCGTACAAACCGCAATCGGAAGTTTTATGTAGTTCCATATAACGCCTCCGCAAAAAAGATTTCTACTCCCATCATATTGCGGGGACAGGCGTTTTGCAATGCAAAATTTTTGGAAAACGAGGTGGATTTTTTGCCGAAAGAAGTGCAAACAGCGGCAGACGGGCGCGTGTTTACGCCCGAAATGCAAGCGGATATAAAAACCACACAAAAATATATGTTCAACCGTATTTTGATGCTCGCCGCGCCCGCCTTGATGGCGTGGTATTATTACGGCGGCAGAGCCTTGTGGGTGCTTGCTGTCGCGGCGCTTTTCGCAATGGTTTGCGAATACATCGGTATGCGTTTGGTCGGTGCCGTCCCCGCTTTGCGGGATTTGTCGGCGGTGGTGACGGGTGTCACGGTAGCAATGCTGTTGCCTGCGTCTTCGCCGATATGGGTGGTGCTTTTGGCGGTTTCGTTTGCCGTTTTGGCGGTGAAAGTACCGTTCGGCACGGCGCGGACGCTTTTGTTTTCCCCTGCGGCGGCAGGCGTGGCGTTTGTAACGGTGTCTCTGCCCCAATATGTTTTCGCCTATCCCGTTTTGCCGGATGGCGGCGCGTCGGTCGCCGTGTACGGCAGTGAGGGCTTTTCTTTGGGCATTTCTATGACGCAAATGCTCAAAACCGGCACCTCTATGGGCAGTTCGCCCGCATCGTATTTGGATGTTTTAATCGGCAATGTTACAGGGCCGATGGGCGCGGGCTGTGGGATTGCGCTTTTGGGTGCTTTGCTGTTTTTGGCGGTGCGCGCAAAAAAAGGTTTTACGGCGGCGGTTTCGTGCCTGCTTGCGGCGGCGCTGTATGCACTGTTGTTCCCGCGGATTACCACGGGGCGGTTACAGTCTGTCTTTATGGAACTTTCGGGTGGTATGTTGCTGTTTGCGGCGCTGTTTTTACTGCCCGAGGAAGCCATTTTGCCGAAACACTTTTGGGGTCGCGTCGCTTACGGCGCGGCGGCGGGGCTCGTTACGATGCTGTTTCGGCGGTTCGGTGCGTTTGAAGAGGGCGCAGTCTTTGCCGTTCTGCTTTGCAATGCGCTGACTTCGGCGTTTGACAAACTGCCCGAAGCGCGGTTTGAAACCCGTGCGAAAAGACTTGCGCGCCGCAAAAAACGCGAAGCGCAAGAACTTGCGGCTTCCCCGCTGACAGAACAGGGAGGTGGCGCAGATGTGTAACGGCGGCAAAACCTTCTTGCAAAGCGTGCGCGACAGCGCGCTGTATAAAAACCCCGTTTTGTTTGAGGCGGTCGGCTTGGCGCCTGTGGCGGCAATGGCGGTTTCTTTAAAATCAGCCATTATGCTGGCCTGCGTTTCGTGCGCGGAATTGATTTTGATTGAACTGTTCGCCTGTTTGGCGCTGCGGAAGGTCAAAAGTTATTTCCGTATGCCGATTTATGCGATTTTAGGCATACTTATCAACATTCCGTTTTTTATGTTTTTTGAGCATTTTACGCCGAACGAGGCAAATGCCGCAGGTATCTTTTTGCCGATATTGGCGGTAAATTCGCTTGTGGCACTGCACTGCGAGCGATTTGCGGTGAAAAATCCGTTTAAAAGCACCTTCATTGATGCACTTTCCGCTTCGGCAGGCTATGCGTTTGTTACGCTGACGATCGGTATTGTGCGCGAAATTCTCGGCAGCGGCACGCTGTATTCCGAAGACTTGTTTTTACCCGTACAGTTAAAAGGATTTTTAATGCCGTTCGGCGGCTTTTTACTGCTCGGCTTTTTGGCGGCGGCGGTGAAGGGGATTTTACAAAAAAAATCGCCCGACGCCCACCCCGAACAGGCGTTCAGTATGAAAGAAATTTCGCAGTCGCACATCGGCAGTTTGAAATCGTTGATTGATACCGAATTTTACCCCTACGGTGAGGATACCGACGAAGCGGAAAAAGACGCCGCACCCCCACGGGTGAAAAAAGAGAAAAAAGAGAAAAAGGCAAAACGGGCAAAATCCGAAAAAGGCAAAAAGGTAAGAAAAGCGAAATCGGCAAAGGCAAGCGATGCCGTTGCGGCAGAAGCGGTGCAACCGTCCGAACCGGCATCCTCGACGGCGGAAGAAGCCGCCGCGCCCGACCGTGCGTCCCGCATCCAACGGGAAAACTATTTGCAGGATTTTGACGAAATGCTGACAGAATTGGATTTATATAAGCAAAAACAGCAGGACGCGCCCGACGAAAGCGGCGCGGCACAGGCGGAAAATCCGTCGGCAGAGGAACAGGAGGCGCAAATAGAATGAGTATTCTCGGCAGTTTATTTTCTGCGGCGCTGTTTGCCTGCCTGTTTCAAAATCTGATTTTTTCGGGTGGGTACGGCGCTGATGAAGCCATTCGAATGGCGGCAAAACCGAAGCAACTGTATCCGTTGAGTTTTTTTATCATTTATCTTTCTACGATAGTTTCGTTACTTTGTGTTTTGTTAGAGCAAATCCGTGCCGTGCGCGCGTTGAATGTGTTTTGGCACGCGCTGATTTTTGCAGGCGTGCTTGCGGCAGTGTACTTGGTGACGCTGTTGGTGGTGCTGTACGGTGTCAAAGCGAAGCCGCGCACCGTGCGGCGGCTCGGCATTGCCGCGTTTAATACGCTGGTGCTTGCCG
>CAMGGF010000157.1 GCA_946055445.1 uncultured Ruminococcus sp.
CCGAAGGGGACAGCAAATATGTTATCGACGCAGACACTTGCATCGATTGCGGCAGTTGCGCAGACACCTGCCCGGTATCGGCTCCTCAGGCTGAATAATTTTTCAAGTTGAAAAGGCTGTTCTGCGGAACAGCCTTTTTTTCTTTGCTTTTTTTGCAATTTGTGGTATGATTGCTGTATGGAAGAAACAGAACTTTTTGAAAATGAGCATATTGAATATGTAAAACCGAACTTCGGGCTTGTGGTGTCGCCGGCGCACACCTTCGGCACGGACGCGATTTTGCTTGCGCGTTTTGCCGCGCCGAAAAAGAATACCCTTGCCTGCGATTTGGGCACGGGGTGCGGCATTATTCCGATGCTTTGGCTTGCCGACGGTCTTTGCCGCCGCGTGGACGGGGTGGAAATTCGGCAGGCGGGGTACAACCAGTTTGCACGCAGTATTCGTGCGAACGGTTTGGAGGAAAACGCCTTTGCGCATTTGGCGGACTTAAAAAATCTCGACGCGGTTTTGCCGCGCGAAATCTATGACCTGGTGACGATGAATCCGCCCTACAAGGCGGAAAACACGGGCATTTTAAGCGACAGTGCGCACGAAAAAATCGCGCGCCATGAAACCGCCTGTACGCTGAAAGACATTGCGGCGGCGGCCGCGCGGCTGTTAAAATACGGTGGGCGGTTTTGTCTGTGTATTCGCCCCGAACGGCTGTTTGAAACCATGCAAACGATGGCGTCAAACGGCATTGAACCGAAAAAACTGCGCTTGGTATCGAAAAATCCGAACAGCGCGCCGTGGCTTTGTCTTATCGAAGGGCGCAAAGGCGGCAAGCACGGTATGCAGGTGCAAAACGGCTTGTATATCTATGACGAAAACGGAGAGTTGAGCGCGGAAATGCGCCGTATGTACGGGGCGTATAAAGAAAAGGAGCAAGCGTAATATGGCAGGGATTTTATATGTGGTCGGCACGCCGATTGGGAATTTGTCCGACTTTTCGCCGCGCGCGCTGGAAACTTTGGGAAACTGCGACTTTATCGCCGCAGAGGACACGCGCGTTACGCTGAAATTGTTAAATAAATTCGAAATGAAAAAGCCGATGGTCAGTTATTATGAGCACAACCGCCGTGAACGCGGAGAAATGATTTTGGGGCGCTTGCTCGGCGGCGAAAACTGCGCACTGGTGACGGACGCGGGTATGCCTGCCATTTCCGACCCCGGCGAAGATTTGGTTGCCCTTTGCCACGCGCATGGCATCAAAGTGGAGTCCGTGCCGGGACCGACGGCATTTGCCACGGCGGTGGCGGTGTCGGGATTGCCGTCAGGGCGGTTTACCTTTGAAGGGTTTTTGAGCGTCAACAAACCGAGCCGACGGGCGCATTTGGAAGAATTAAAATCCGAAAAACGCACAATGGTCTTTTACGAAGCACCGCACAAATTGGCGGCAACGCTTGCCGATATGTATGCAGCATTCGGGGAGCGTGAAATCGCGCTTGTAAAAGAGTTGACAAAACTGCACGAAACCGTGGAACGCACCACGCTTTGTGCCGCGGCGCAAAAATACAGCGAAATCCCGCTGAAAGGGGAGTTTGTGCTTGTGATTGCGGGCGCACCCGAAGAAAAACCGACAGAATACACGCTTGAAGCGGCTGTGGATTTTGCCCGCGCACAAATTGCGGCGGGGCTTTCGAAAAACGAAGCGGCAAAAGCGGCGGCAAAACAGTGCGGCTTTAAAAAGAGCGATATATACAAAGCGTTGACGGAATAAATGCAGGAGAAAGATATGGAATACTGGTATTTGTGGCTGATTTTTGCCGTGCTTTGCGTTGTTGCGGCGTTTGTGTTAAAAAAAGCGTCTGCCGCACTCCAACAGCATAACAGCGACACGAAGCAAATGTATGCGGAAATTGAACGGTTGAAATCTTTAAAAGAGAAATACAAAAACGCCGACGAACAGCAGATTACTGCCGCGCCGGCGGAAGAAGTCCTTGCGGGAATGTGTGCCGTTTTACAGGCGAAAATTGAGCGCGCCGAAAACGCAAACGCCTGTTTTGGCGCGTTTTCCGTACCGCAAAAAGTTGTCTATACTCTGCAATTCTTTTTGGAAGATTGCGAAGAGAGTTTATCCGCATTTTTCAAAATCAACGGCGAGCCGCTGACGGGTGCGCTGTCTGCGGCGCTTTCGGAAATCGGCGAAACGGCGCTTTCGGCCCTTGCGAATGAAATGTACGCGATGTACGATGAAAACAACGAGGAAACTTCGCTCAATCCGACGGAAGTTTTTCGTTTGGACGGTGCATTTTCCGAAATCTTTGCCCGCGACAGCGTTTTAGAGCATACAAAAGCCTATATAGCCGTGCATTACGCCGACATTTTAGTGTAAACGAGCGCATTGTATGCGTTAATTTGTTTCGGCATCAAAAAATTTTGCAAATTCTTTTTGCAGAATACGCTCGCTGTTTTCCACCACGGTTTGCAGGCAGGCGGGCGGTGCCGTGCGGGGCGGGGCGGATTTTTCGGACTTGGGAATCCCGTTTTTTACAATGCTGTCCATCACCGCGCCGCTTAACGATTCTGCCGCGCGGTCGGGCACGGCAATCCACGATTTCGGCAGAATGCCTTGCTTGACTGCCTCTGCCGCAATGCGGTAAATCGCCAGTGCATAATAACTGCGCAAGCGGTCTTGCCCGCCGAATGCGGACAGTTCGTCCGAAAGTACGGTTGCCGCGCGAAACAGCGTAACGGCGCGAAATTCCCTGTCTTGCGGGGTTTCGCGTGCGTCAAAAGTTTCCGCCATGGCGTGCCTTGAATCGCTGACGCCCAAAATATAGTCGCAACTGACATCGTAAAACGCCGCGGCTTTGCAAACAAATGCCAGCCCGCATTCGCGTATGCCTTTTTCATAATGTGACAGCAGTGCCGCAGAAATTTCGAGTTGTTCCGCCGCTTCTTTTTGTGTGAGGCCGCGCTCTTTTCGTAAATTTGCCAGCCTCTCTGAAAATGCGGTATGCATAAAAGCCCTTCTTTCGATTTATACAATCTGTATTTTCAGTATACCATGTCTTTTACAATTTGTATATTTGTTTTTCTTAAAAGGAGTTTGTATATGAAAACTTACCAAATCCATCTCATTCGCCACGCCACTACGCAGGGAAATTTAGACGGGTTGTATATCGGGCACACCGATATGGACGCCACCGAAGAAGGCTTGCGGCAAATTGACGAGTTGAAAGAGGAATACGGCGGCTATCCGGAAGTGGACGCGGTGTTTTCCAGCCCCTTAAAACGCTGTTTGCAAACAGCAAAACGGATGTATCCCGAAAAAGAGCCGATTGTTTTAGAGGGGCTGTCCGAATATGATTTCGGTGAATTTGAGGGCAGAAGTGCCGACGAATTAAAAGAGGAGGAGGCATTTCAGGTGTGGCTTTCGGGCACGCACCCCGAAACGCCCGTGCCGTTCGGCGAAAGTCAAATTGCATTTAACGAACGCATTTGCGAAACCTTTATGAAAATTGTCAACGGCATTTTGCAGTCGGGTGTAAAAAGCACGGCAATCATCACCCACGGCGGTGTGATTATGGCGCTGATGACTGCGTTTGCGATTCCCGAGGCACCGATGCACGAGTGGATGACGCCCAACGCCTGCGGATATACCTTGCGGTTGGACCCGTCGGTCTTTTTGCGCACCGGGAAATTAGAGGCGTTTGCGGAATGCCCCGCCGTGCCGCTGACAGAGGACGACGAGCGCGCGCTTTGGGATTATTACCCCGAGGACGATTTTGACAATTGGGAATCGTTCGAAACGGACGATTGACGGGCACGCAGAGTTAAATTTTAATTTATGTTTGTCATCCTGCGCGATAGCGAAGGATCTCAACCAGCGCAAAGTGTAAAAGGTGCGAAACGAGATTCTTCGCCTAACGGCTCAGAATGACAACCCGTAGGGAACGGTCTTGACCGTTCCGCAAAATTACATCAAATTATACGGGCGATTCGTGAATCGCCCCTACAACCGTAGGGAACGACCTTAGTGTCGTTC